>CACGKR010000012.1 GCA_902573705.1 uncultured Pelagibacteraceae bacterium | reverse complement strand
GATGTTGCTACGCAAATTTTTACTAAAATGGGTCCAATTGCTTTTTTACCAATTTCTTTAACTGAAACTTCAGTAGTTTATTCAGTAAAAAAAAAAGAAAAAATAAATTTAGAAAATCTAATCAGACAATATAATACAAAGTATAAAATCATTAAAATTGCTAAATCTAAAAAATTCGAACTAAAATTATCAATTTTGAGAAACTATTATTTTAAGAACATAATTGCATTTGGAGATTTATTACACAAAATTCATCCTCTGGCCGGACAAGGATTTAATATGTCTATAAGAGATATAAAAGAAATTGTTAGATTGGTAGAATTTAGAATTAATCACGGATTAGATTTAGATAATTCTATTTGTATAGATTTTGAAAAAAAAATTAGACATAAAAATTATATCTTTTCGAATGGAATAGATTTAATTTATGAATATTTTAATTTTGAAAATAAGTTAAATAGTAGTTTTCTAAGCAAGACGGTAAAGCAATTTGGAAGAAATAAACTTGTAAACGAATATTTCAAAAAATTTGCCGATAATGGAATTATGTTTTAATATTATTGAATAGTAGTATTATTGTATTGATCAAAGGTATACGTAGTTAATATCTCAGAAATTTTTTTTTTCCTTACATCTAAATTTTTTGCTTCTAATAATACTTGCTTTTCCTCAATGGAAAAAGGAGAGGCCATAGCAAGTGCATTAATTGTTTCATCTAAACTTTGCTTTTCTAGTGCTTTCCAATTAATTATAAATCCCTTTTTTTCAAACAAAGATTTCAAATCTTTAAAAATTAATTCTAAATCAGTAAACTTAAGCCCTTCATTTTTTTGCGAAAGATCTTCATAATAATCCTTAAATTCTACCTCACATTCACGATATTTCTTATGTGATTTTATTTCATGAATAATTTGAAATCTGATAATTCCTTTTAGTTCAATTAGAAATCTACCATCTTCCGACTCTGTGAAACTCTTTATTTTTCCCATGCATCCTACTTCATGTAAATCTGGATCTATATTATTTTGTGCCTTTGAATTTTTTGGTTGAATCATTCCTATTAATTTATTTGACTTCATACTGTCATTAATCATATCTATATATCTTGGCTCAAAAATATTTAATGGAACGCTAGTTCTAGGAAAAATTATAAAGTTACTTAATGGAAAAACTGCTAGGTTTTTTGGTAAATCTTCTTTTTTCATAGATGGTTTAACATATCACATTAAAATTGCTTGAATTAAAAAAATTGTCTCACTATACTGTTTTCAAGCGGGCATAGCTCAGTGGTAGAGCGTCTCGTTGCCAACGAGAAGGTCGAGGGTTCGACCCCCTTTGCCCGCTCCAAATTATGAGTGATTTATTAAACAAAAAATGTGTTCCTTGTGAAGGTGGAGTTGCAGCATTTGATATCTCAGAAATTCATAAATATCAAAAAAAAATAGATGATTGGGATATTATTAAAGATAATAAAAATATCTATACGTTACAGAAAAAATTTACTTTCAAAAATTTTATGCAAAGTCAATCTTTTGTAAATGAGGTTGGAAAAATTTCTGAAGAAGAGGGTCATCATCCAGATATTTCCTTTGGTTGGGGTTATGCAATTATTAATATTACTACTCATGCTATTGAGGGATTGTCTGAAAATGACTTTATCTTGGCAGCGAAAATAGATAAAAAAATTAATGTCTAAAATGTCTAGTTTTCGAAAAAACTAATATAGTATCTGTAGAATTAGAAAATTTTATTATTTCTCTATCTCTGATTGATCCCTCTGGTTGAATAATTGCCGAGATACCCGATTGAACTAGTTTTTCGACACCATCAACAAAAGGAAAGAATGCATCAGATGCAGCAACTATTTCATTGGTTGGGTTTAAAAATTTATTCATTTTATCAATTGCAATTTGACAACTATCAAGTCTACTAGGTTGTCCTGAACCAATCCCGACAGTTGATCTATTACTTGCTAGGACAATAGCATTTGATTTAACGTATCTACAAATATTAAATGCAAAAATTAAGTTTTCGAGTTGTAAATTATTTGGCTTTCTTTTTGAAACAATTCTGAAATCTTTTTTTGAAAATATTTTTTTATCTTCGTTTTGTAATAATATAGCATCATTTATTGAATGAAATTTAAAAACTTCATTCAATGAAAAATTTGAAGCATCAATAATTCTTGTATTTTTTTTTAATTTTAAAATTTTTAGAGCATCTTTTTCAAAACCTTTTCCAATAATTACTTCAAGAAAAGTCTTATTTAACTCTAAAGCTAATTTTTTATTAATTCTAAAATTACACGATACAATTCCGCCAAAGGCACTTAAAGGATCGCAGGACAATGCAGATAAATAACTATCTAGTTTACCTTTAAGAATAGATGCACCACAAGGATTAGTATGTTTTATAATAACTGTTCCAATATTTTCTGGAAATGTTTTTGAAATATTTAAAGCAGCAAATATATCGCTATAATTATTAAAGCTAAGCTTTTTTCCATGAATTGTTTTTAATTTTAATTCTTCATTTTGCGAATAAATCGACGCATTTTGATGCGGATTTTCACCATATCTCAATTTTTCAATCAAACTAGCTTGAATTATTTTCTTTTTTGGAAAAGTAGTATTAGTAATATTATTAAAGTAGTTTGATATTACAGAGTCATAATATGCAGTTTCAGTAAATGCTAATTGAGACATTTTTTTTCTAAATTTAAGTGATGTATTTCCTTTATTATTTTTTAATTCACTTACAAATTCTGAATACTGCTCTGGTGATGTAATTACAGTTACATCTTTATAATTTTTTGCTGCTGCCCTTACCATTGCAGGACCACCTATATCTATATTCTCAATGATTCTTTTATGATTATTTGTTTTTTTTTAGAGTGTCTTGAAATGGATAAAAATTAGTAATTACAAAATCAATTTTTTCATAATTATTTTTTTTTAAATCATTTAAATGGGACTTAATATTTCTTTTAAAAAGTATACCTGCATGGATCTTTGGATGTAAAGTTTTGACTCTACCTTGAAGAATTTCATTAAATCCTGTAAAATTGGATACTTCAATACATTTGTATTTAAGTTTTTGAATTTGCTTAAAAGTACCACCAGAACTAATTATTTTAATATTATTTTTTTTTAAAATATCTAAAACAGGTTTTAAATTTGACTTATTAGATACAGAAATTATGGCAGAACGTTCTTTTTTCATTATATTTTTTTTATCTCCCATTTAATATTTTCTATTTGGTTATTTGAAACCCCAGTGATGAAAATATTTTGATTTTCGATATATAAATTTTTATTACCAAAATATAAACCATTATCGATATTAATGTCATATTTTTCACATGTAAATTTCCATCCTTCATCAGCCAATTCAATCAGTATTGTTTTATTGTCCTGTGTTTTCATTAATTTAACATTTGGTTCAACATGAAACCTAATATCAAACTTATAATGATGATTTGTTTTTTTTATTATCTTGTCTAAACCAAAAAAAATCATTTGTTCTGGGAAAAATTCTATTTCTCTTTCATGAATGGAGCTATATTTTTTTAAGTAGCCGTCATGAGATGCATTAATTTTCCAATGATTCTTTTTAAAAATAACATTTTTTTTTAAAATTTTTAAACCTTTTTTAACTAATAATAATTTTCCTTTTTTTGAAAATTTACAAGATGAATTATCATCAATTATTAATGTGCTTTGTACAGCTGATGATTTTGATAATCTATTCAGTTTTGAATTTTTTTTTTTAAAATAACCACAGTTACTTATTAGTTTTTTCCCGTTAGATATAATTTCAAATGACAAAGCACCAGCTTGGTAGTTTTCAGAAAATTTAGAATTTGGCGCCGAGCCTGTGTCCATTGCCAAAATCATTTTTTTATTTTTTAAAATTGTATAACCACCAAAATTTTGATCTTCATTTTTAAATATATAACCCAATCGCCTTAAGTAATTATCAAAATCAGAATTATTAGTGATATTGTTTCCATTAAATAAAATACTAGATCCCATATTTTGAGAGACAAAAGCGTAACCTTGTCCAAGATAATAAATTGTTTCCTCAATATATTCTGGTACACTACTTTGTGACTCTTTGAACCACTCTCTAATTAAAACAAAATATTTTAAATAAAAAATGAGTTGTTTAATGTCTCTAGATTTTGGAAAACTGTAATTATCTAAAGTGAATTTTGTAATTTTTTTTAAAAGAGCTGACCCGAATGACAAATATTTATTTTCATTTTGATAGCATAGACCAACCAGAATAATTGATGCACATCCAATAAGCTTATCGTCAATTTGTTCCGATCTATTTATTTCATTTATCAAATGGTTAGTTTGTTTTTGAATTATATAATTAAAGTTTTCCCGGTAATCGTCATTACTTTCTTTATATGTAAGATTACAACAAGATAACCAAGCAATTATTCTTTTTGCAGTAATATCAAAATCCCAGCTTTTATGATTGTATTTTTTATTATTATTTATCCAATTAGATATAACAGACTGGATAATTTTTTTTGATGATTTCAAATCTAAACTAAAAAACCAATAAAAATTATGTAGGTTCTTAAATTCTTTTTCGACAAGATTGTTTTGCTTCCATATAGTATCAACCGAAAAATCTTCAATTTTAATTTTTTTTTTTTGATATTTTATTAGTGATGAGAGCAAATAGGGGCTTGGTTCGTATACAAGTTCAGTATTATATATTTTTGATATTTTATTATCATAAAATTGAGTACTTTTATAAAATTTTACAAATTGATTAAAAAAATTAAAAAAAAAACGATTTATAGAAATCATGAATTTATTTTGATTTTAATAATTCAATATTTTTTTTTATATCTCCATTATTGCTCTTAAAAATTGTTGTACCAGATACAAGAATATTTGCCCCTGCTTCTATCGCAGATTTAGAGTTTTCAAAATTAATTCCACCGTCTACCTCAATATCAAAATTAAGTTTTTTCTCAATTTGGATTTTTTTTAAATCTTTTATTTTAATTAAAACTTCAGGCATAAACTTCTGTCCCCCAAACCCAGGATTTACACTCATGATTAATACTAAATCAATTTGATCTAAATATTTTGTAATTACGTCAATTTTTGTTTCAGGATTAAGAGAAATTCCGACTTTTTTTTTTAATTCTTTAATCTTTGATATTGATGATTGAAGATTATCGGTAGCCTCAGGATGTATAGTAATAATATCCGCTCCTGCATTAGAATAAGCCTCTATATATTTATGGACTGGAGAAATCATTAAATGAACATCGAAAATTATTGATGATGTTGTCTTTAGTGCTTTAATAACCGGTGGACCAATTGTTAAATTCGGAACAAAGTGACCATCCATTACATCAACATGTATCATGTCTGCTCCACTTTCCTCTAATCTTTTAATTTCTTTACCCAGTTGACTAAAATCTGCTGATAAAATTGATGGTGATATTTGTATTTTTTTCATTGGTAACTAGATTTACTAGTATCAACTTTTAAAATTTAATTGAATTAAAAAATTGATAAATTTGTCTCGAAATTTCGCTTTCAAGAGGAAAAGATAACATTCCCATCACCGAATAACCCAAAACCCAAGGCATTAAGTAAAACCTTATCATAAAGAAAAACCAAGCAACATAAAGTGGCACTAGGGGTTGGATTATAAATTTAGGGGTCAATGGTTTAAAGATACTAAGTAGTGGATTGGTAAACTTAACAAATACTCTCATAAAAAAAAATTGAGAATCTTCTTTTTGGAAGATGTTCATTGCCACTCTTCCAATTAAAGTCCACATAATAACTCCTAGAATATAATCAATTATGTAAATTAGGGGGTGAAAGTCAGCGGACATTTTAAAATTTATATTGTAAAAAGTAAGAGATTAAAAGGGGCGAAATTAATCGCCCCTTTAAGAGATTTTTTAGTTTTTTCCGATGACAGATTTACCAGCAGGTACTCTGACGTCGTCAACCATTCTTTGCGTAGCAGCATTTGGAGCTGAAGTCATTAAACTTACAACTACCATAGCAACTAAACTAACAGCAGAGCCGAAGATACCAAAAGTTAACTGAGTGATACCTAAGAAACCGCTTCCACCATTACGTACCCAAATAAGGTAACCTAATCCTGAAAGAAGACCTAAGGCCATACCAGCACATGCACCTTCTTTGTTAGCTCTCTTCCACCATACACCAAGTACAAGTGGGAAGAATAATCCTGACATCGCAAAGTCAAAAGCCCAAATAACTGAACCTAAAATACCTTGTATCTCAAGAGCTGCAATTGTTGCTCCTGCAAAACCAATTACCACAAGTAATACCCTTGCAACAACTAATCTTTTTGCAGTTTCTGCCTTTGGATCTATGATTTTATAGTAAACATCATGTGAGATCGCATTTGCTATCGCTAGAATCAAACCATCCGCAGTCGACATGGCAGCAGCCATACCTCCAGCAGCAACTAGACCTGATATCACGTATGGCAATCCAGCTATTTCTGGAGTTGCTAATACAACAGCTTTACCACCCATGAAAAACTCATTTAATTCAAGAGTTCCATTTCCGTTAAAGTCGCTTATGAACATCAAGTTTGCTTGGTTCCAGTTTTGATACCAATCTATCGCTTGAACTTCTGCAATTGATTTACCTATAATTCCTGTTGGTAAAGATGGGTCAATCAACGATAATTTAGACAGTGTCGCTAACATTGGAGCAGAAGAATAAAGTAAGAAAATAAAGAATAATGACCATCCTACTGATTTTCTAGCTGCTTTTACACTTGGAGTAGTGAAATATCTCATCATCACATGAGGCAATGATGCTGTTCCCATCATCATAGCAAGCGCTAATGAAATAAATGCCCAAGGTGTAGCGTTAACTGCTGAGTGAGCTTTAGTTATTCCAGCCAAACCTTTTGGTACCATTGCAAGATTTTCTTTTGAATTTGCAACAAAACCAAACTGCTGTTCTAAATCACCAATTCTAGCTACTTCATCAGCTAACATAAAGTGGGGGAAGAAACCCGCACCCATTTTGTTACTGATCCAGAATACTGGAAGTAAGTATGCTATAATTAGTACGATATACTGCGCAACCTGTGTCCAAGTTACTCCTCTCATACCACCTAACATTGAACATAATAAGATACTTATTAATCCAACATATACAGCGTACTGAAACGGAATATCAAGTGCAACAGATGCAATAGTACCTGTAGCGTTAATTTGTGCAGTCACATAGGTAAATGAAGCAACAGTTAAAACTACTACCGCAAGAAACCTACTTAAATTACCACCGTATCTTGTACCAATAAAATCTGGAACTGTATAACAGCCAAATTTTCTTAAGTATGGTGCTAATAAAGATGCAACTAATACATATCCACCAGTCCAACCTACAAGTAGCGCCATATAACCATAGCCCTTAAAGTAAATACCACCTGCCATTGCAACGAATGATGCACCAGACATCCAGTCTGCTGCAGTTGCCATACCGTTGAAAACTGTTGGTACCTGTCTTCCTGCTACGTAATAAGCATCTGCTTGTGCTGTACGTGATAGATAACCAATTATTGCGTAGATGGCTACTGTGAATGCTACGAAACAAATTCCGATTGCCTTCGATGTCATACCCATCTGCTCACCAATTGCCATAATGATTATGAAAGCTAAAAATCCACCTGTATAGATTCCATAAACTTTAGGCAAATTGTCTATAAAATTACCTTTTATCATTAGTCATCTCCTCTCTCAGAAAAACCGAATTCTTCATCAATTTTTTCTTGTCTATTCGCAAACCAGAAAATTAGGATTACGAAAATTCCAAGAGAACCCTGACAAGTGAACCAATAAGTTAAAGGATAACCAAATGGTCCTCCAACTTCGTTCATTTCAGCTCCGAATAGAAAGATGCCAATTGAGAATACAAACCAAATTGCTAAAGTCATAAATAGCAATCCTCTGGTTTTTTCCCAGTGTTGTTCTTGTTTTGACATTATACTTCTCCCTTTTTAGTTATAACTGGGCAAAACCATAACCATTATGGAAGAGATTTAAAGTGTTAAAATTGTTCATATTTGTTGATTTTTTGGGGTATAAGTTAAAAAAAACAGATTTTTATGGGAAAATACAAACTTACGTGGAAGGACTTATCTTGGAATGATTTCAAAGTTTATCTTTTTGCTCTTTTTAAAGCTTTTGTGCCAAAAAAAAATTTAAACAACCTAGATGAACTTGAGAATTTTATACAGACAAAGTCCGCTTGGGTGACTCAGGTAACACTTTATGGATATTTAAAAACTAGAATGGGAACAAGGTATGTTCTTCATTTTGAAAATGATAAATTTATGGGATCTGTGAATCTAGCCAAATGGAATATGTACTCTGTTGCTCTTCAAGATCTTACATTCTACACATTCTCATATTTGAGAGCAAATCATAAATATCAAGATATGAAAAGCGCTGAAGAAATTTTTTCTAAAATTTTAGATGATGAAACCTCAAATAAAATGCCGTCAGAAATAATTGAGAAGGCTAAAAGAAATTTTAATGAAAGATTACAAAATATAGACTGGAATAATTATCATAGCGACCTTCCATTCAACCCTAGTGCACTATCTTTGTATGAGTGGGCACCAATAGCAGAGGAATTAAAAACTTTGGATAGAAAAATTGTTTTAAATTCAGTAATCTTAAAATGGGACATTGTTAAGAAAGAATTTGCAGAGAGAGTGAAGCTTTAGATATTTTTTCTGTTTTCAACTAAGCTTTCAACAACACTAGGATCTGCAAGTGTTGTGGTATCACCTAATTGATCTTGCTCGTTTGCAGCAATTTTTCTTAAAATTCTTCTCATAATTTTTCCTGATCTTGTTTTAGGGAGACCGGGTGAAAAATGTATAATATCTGGAGTGGCAAGAGGTCCAATTTGTTTTCTCACCCAAAGCTTTAGATCTCTCTCCAACTCACCATTCTCTTTCTCTCCTGCGTTTAAAGTTACGTAACAATATAAACCATTTCCTTTAATGTCATGTGGATACCCAACTACAGCAGCTTCAGCCACTTTAGGATGAGCAACGAACGCGCTTTCTATTTCTGCAGTTCCAAGATTGTGGCCTGAAACTATTATTACATCATCCACTCTACCGGTAATCCAATAATAACCATCTTTGTCTCTTCTACACCCATCCCCTGTAAAATATTTTCCATTAAATTGTGAAAAATAGGTGTCTATAAATCTTTGGTGGTTTCCATAAACAGTTCTCATTTGTCCAGGCCATGATTGAGATATACAAAGTCTGCCTTCTCCAGCTCCTTTTATTTCTTTTCCATTTTTATCAACTATGACTGGCTTAATTCCATAAAAAGGTTTTGTTGCTGAACCAGGTTTCAAAGGGATGGCACCAGTTTGTGGGGCAATTAATATTCCCCCAGTCTCTGTTTGCCACCAAGTATCAACAATTGGACATTTTGAATTTCCAACAGTTTTATAATACCACATCCAAGCCTCAGGGTTTATAGGCTCTCCGACTGTTCCCAATAATTTCAAAGATTTTCGTGATGTTTTAATTACTGGATCATCCCCTTCTCTCATAAGGGCTCTTATGGCTGTTGGTGCAGTGTAAAAAGTATTAACTTTAAACTTATCTACAATTTGCCACCACCTCGAACTATTAGGATAATTTGGTACCCCCTCAAACATAATAGTCGTAGCTCCGTTAGCAAGTGGTCCATAAATTATATAACTATGTCCAGTAACCCATCCAATATCAGCAGTACACCAATATATATCTTTAGGCTTATAGTTAAATATGTATTGGTGTGTCATTGAAGCGTAAACCATATAACCGCCAGTAGTATGTAAAACTCCTTTTGGTTTCCCTGTTGATCCAGATGTATAAAGAATAAATAATGGATCCTCGGCGCTCATTTCTTCCGGTTCACATTGATTAGGAACATCTTTTATTAAATCATGATACCAAACATCTCTATCATGATTCCAATTAACATCATTTCCTGTTCTCTTGACAACAATACATTTTTTAATTTCCGGACAATTTGTTAGAGCTTCATCAGTAGTAGCCTTAAGAGGTATTGTTTTTCCTCCTCTGACTCCTTCATCTGCCGTAATAATATACTCTGATTTACAGTCATTCACTCTTCCTGAAATTGAATCCGCAGAAAATCCACCAAATATGATTGAGTGTACTGCACCTATTCTCGCACATGCTAACATTAGAATAGCAAGCTCTGGAATCATCGTAAGATAAATTGTGACCCTATCTCCTTTTTTAATTCCTAATTTTCTCAATCCATTAGCAGCTTTTGATACCTTTTGATGTAATTGTTTATAAGAAATTTTCTGAGTATCTTTAGGATCATCACCTACCCAAATGATGGCGGTTTTATCTTTTTTATCTTTTAGATGTCTATCGATACAATTTGCTGAGGCGTTTAAAGTACCATCTTCATACCACTTGATTCTTACTTCTTCATTACTGTATTTTACGTCCTTAATTTTTTTGTATGGTTTTATCCATGTAATTCTTTTTCCTTCTTTTTTCCAAAAAGCATTATTATTTTTGATAGATTCATTGTATTTATTTTGATATTGGGATTTGTTTGCTAAACTAGTTTTTATCCATTCAGGCTTAGTTTTGAAAAGTAACTCACCAGACGATTTATCATTACTAATTTTCTTTTTTGATTTTGTTAACCTAATTTTTTTATAGGTTTTTTTTTTTATTTTAGATTTTTTCTTTTTCTTCAAAAAGTTTTTTTTTAGTTTTAGATTTTCTCTTTTTTTTTGGCATAATATTTTTCTTTAAATCTTACCCATCTTGTTTAAGATTTTCCAGCTTTTAGAGTCTATGGGCATAACAGATAGTCGACTTTGTTTAATTAAAGATAAATGGCTTAAATCCTTGTTTTTTTTGATTAACTCTAAAGTCACAGGCTTATCAAGTTTCTTTAAAAATTTAACAGTAACAGCTACAAATCGACAAGATTTGTCAGTTTTATCTAAGTAATATTCTTTTATTACTTCAACAATTCCCACGATTTCTTTTCCAATGTTTGAGTGGTAAAAAAAACATTGATCACCTTTTCTCATTGATTTCAAATTTTTTGCTGCTTGATAATTTCTTACACCATCCCAAGCTGCACCTTTGCTACCCATTTTTTTTTGTTGTTCTATAGACCAAACGTCAGGCTCTGATTTTATTAACCAATAATTTTTAACCATATAACAATTTTTATTTTTAAACTTAATTTAACTTCATAGCTTTACACCAGCGCCTTTTAGAAAAGTAGCCTTTTCATCTAATGCCCACCTTGGTTTTGCTGGATGATCTAAACTACTAAACTCTTCTAATTTAAATCTTTCTAATCCTACCATTGCAATCATTGCTGCATTATCTCCACATAACTCTATTTCAGGAAAAATACTTTTATAATTATTCTTTTTACATAAGTTCATAAGCATAGATCTAATTTTTTTATTTGCTGCTACTCCACCTGCAACAACAAATTTTTTTTCTTTTAGATTAGAAAGTTTTTCAAATTCATTGAAAGCCACTTTGGTTTTTTTGTATAGAATTTCTTCAATTGTTTTTTGAAAAGATGCAGCCAAGTCAAATTTCTCTTGTTGTGTTTTAATTGTTTTACTTATTTTTAAAATTGCAGTTTTAAGTCCAGCAAAGGATAAATTACAACCACCTTTATTAAATATTGGTTTTGGTAAATCATATTTATTTGGATCACCTTTTTTAGCAAAAGTTTCAATATGAGGCCCACCAGGAAATTCAATTCCTAAAAGTTTTGCGGTTTTATCAAATGCTTCACCTAATGCATCATCAATAGTTGTTCCCAATCTTTTATATTTTCCTAAACCTTTTACACTTAAATATTGTGAATGTCCGCCTGAGATTAACAATAAAAGATATGGATAATCAATTTTTGAATTCAATTTTGGACTCAGGGCATGTCCTTCTAAATGATTTACAGCAATAAATGGTTTGTTTATTGTTGCGGCAAAAGCTTTTCCGAAACTTAGACCCACTGACAAGCACACAACTAAGCCTGGACCTGCTGTTGAAGCTACAGCATCTATTTCTTTAATACTTCTTCCACTTTCATCTATTGCTTTTTTAACAATCCAATCTATCTTCTCGACATGTGAACGTGCAGCCAATTCCGGAACAACCCCTCCAAACTCTTTATGAACTTCTACTTGGCTAGAAATAATGTTGGATAAAACTATAGGTATTCCCTTGGAATTTTCAGTGATTAATGAGGCCGCTGTCTCATCGCAGCTAGATTCTATTCCTAGAATTAAGGGTTTTTTGCTCATTCAAATAGTTTTTAATAATTGTACAATCCCAATACAAGTAAGAAATAAATTTTTTTATGAATAAAAAAATAACAATAGGATCAAGAGGTAGTAAGTTAGCATTACTTTATGCCCAAAAAGCTAAAGATAAAATTATTGAAAATACCAACTTAGGTAAGGAAGATATTGTTATTAAATCAATAACCACTAAAGGTGATCAAGTTCAAGATACTAGACTTTCAGAGATTGGAGGTAAGGGTTTATTTTCAAGTAATATCGAAAAGGAACTTCAAAACGATAATATTGATATAGCCGTTCATGCACTTAAAGATATGCCCGCTAACGAAACAAGAGGTCTCAGAACTGATACATTTTTAGAAAGAAATGATCCTAGGGAAATTTTAATAACAACTAATAAAAAAAAACTTAATGAACTAAATATAAAATCAATAATTGGAACTTCATCATATAGAAGAGAATTTCAGATAAAAAGAATAAGACCAGATCTCAATTGTAAACTTATAAGAGGAAATGTAGATACAAGAATTAAAAAATTAAAAGAAGGAATTTATGATGCAATAATATTATCTTATGCTGGAATAAAATATCTAAATTTTGAAAATGATATTTCTGAAATTTTTTCAGTTGACAAGATCATTCCTAGTGCTGGACAGGGAATTATTGCTTTGCAGTGCAGGAATAAAGATGATGATACAATATCAATTTTAAAAAGAATAAATCACAACGAAACTTATAAAAGAGCACACGCTGAAAGAAATATTTTAAAGATTTTGGAAGGAGATTGTGAGACTGCAATAGGTGCTCATTCCAAGATAGATGGAGATCAAATTACTTTGGAAGCTGAGCTTTTTTCTCTGGATGGTTCACTTAGATTTTATGAAAAAAAAATTGGTAATGTTGATGAATATAAACAAATTGGAACAGAGATTGGTATAACTTTAAAAGAAAAATCTAAAAATTCTTATAAAAAATAGTATGCATATTTTATTAACTAGACCACTAGAAGATTGTTCAGAAATGATATTGAAGTTTCAATCTTTGGGTCATCAAGTTTCTCACCTTCCTTTATTGAGTGTTAATCAAACAAATTATAATGATATAAATTTTTCAGATTATAAGGGAATTATTTTTACAAGTGCTAATGCTGTAAAATTTTTAAATTTAGAAAAAATTGAAAAAAAGATTTTATGTTTTTGTGTAGGAAGTGCTACAGAAAAAAAAGCAAGAAATATTGGTTTTCAAAATGTAATTGCAGCTGAAGGAAATGTTGAGAATTTAAAGGAATTAATTTTCCAAAATTTTGATAAAAAAGAAGGAAAACTAATTTATATTAGTGGAGAAAAAGTATCTGTTAATCTCGATCAACAATTAGAGAGGGAAGGTTATAATATCAAAAGAGTTATTAATTATAAAACAAGTCATATTGGAAAATTTGATGAGAGATTTGTTAACGAATTAAAGGTAAAAATACCCGATATTGTTTATATCTATTCTCAGAATAGCGCTTCTAGTTTTCTTAATTTTATAAAAATCAATCAATTAGAAAGTCTTTGGATGAATACTAATTTAATGTGTATTGGAGAGAAAACCTCAACAATACTTAATGAAATCAAGTGGAAAAAAATTTTTCTTTTTAATCCTGGAGAAGAGGAGTTTTTGTTATATAAAATTTAATTATGGAAATAATAAATAATTTTTCTGATATTTTTTTATCTGTATGGAATAAAGGAATCTTAGGTGTCGATATTTTTCAAATCTTAATTGGAATTGGAATTTTTTTAATTTTCCTTATCTTTAGAGGAATTATCAGTAAACTTATAATCAAAAAATTAGAAATTATTTCAAAAAGAACTACTAATAAATTAGATGATACATTTGTTTCGGCTTTAATTGGACCAGCAAGATTTTTGCCAATTGTATTAGGTTTTTTTATTGCAAGTTATTACATGACTTTTTCTCAAGATGGTAGAGAGGTAGTAGATACCATTAACAGAACTTTGATTACTATTTTGATTTTCTGGGTTATTCATCAAATTATTGAGCCAGTTTCATATATCCTAAGTGGTCTAGATAAACTTTTAACAAGAGAACTAATTGGTTGGATTATTAAATCTTTAAAAATATTAATATTTATTCTTGGACTCGCGGCAGTTCTTGAATTGTGGGGAATAAAGATTGGACCGATTATAGCTGGATTAGGTTTATTTGGTGTGGCTGTTGCACTAGGAGCTCAAGATTTATTTAAAAATTTAATTTCAGGGATCTTAGTTCTTGTTGAAAAAAGATTTAAAATTGGTGACTGGATATCTGTTGATGGAATTATTGAGGGTATAGTTGAAAAAATTGGCTTTCGATCAACAACAATAAGGAAATTTGATAAATCCTTAGCAATAATTCCTAATTTTCAATTCGCAGAAAATGCAGTTGTAAACGTTAGTGAAACTTCAAATTGGTTAATAAGTTGGATTATAACTCTTCAATATGACACAACAGTAGATCAATTAAAAACTATTCGAAATCAAATCGAAGAACATATTAACAAAAGTGAAGATTTTAACACAAGTATAGGAATTGCTGTGAGAGTGGATAAATTTTCTGATAGTTCAATTGATATGTATGTTCGTTGTTTTACTAATTCAAATAGTTGGAATGATTGGCTTTCAGTAAAAGAAAAATTAGCAATAGCAATAAAACAAATAGTAGAAAATAATAAAGCTTCATTCGCATTTCCAAGCTCTTCAATTTATATTGAAAAAAAATGATAGCTATTTTTTATTTAGCTTTACAAATACTTAAACTCTATTCATATGTTGTCATTGCCAATGTAATTGTTAGTTGGCTCATAGCTTTTAACATTTTAAATACCCAGAATAGGTTTGTTTATTCTGTTTTAGAATTGAGCTATCGTCTTACTGATCCAATATTAAATAAAATCAGACGTTTTTTACCCAACTTAGGTTCTTTAGATATTTCACCAATAATTTTACTTCTATTGATTTGGTTTATAGAAATGTGTATGAAGCTCTACATTGCACCAATGATATTCTAAATTTTATGATTTTAATTGACGGAAAAAAAGCTGCTGCAGAACTTAGAGGGGAACTTAAAAAAGAAGTTTCTGATCTAAAAGCCAAATACAACAAGGTGCCAGGCTTAACTGTAATTTTAATTGGTGACTTAACACCAAGTCAAATTTATGTTCGAAATAAAGAAAAATCAGCTAATGAAGTTGGATTAAATTCAGATGTAATCAAATACCCAGACACTGTTGAAGAAAAAAAAATATTAGACAAAATTAAAGAATTAAATAATGACATAACGGTTTCTGGAATTTTAGTTCAATTACCACTTCCAAAACATATTGATAAGCAAAAAATTATTGAAGCTATTCATCCTTCTAAAGATGTTGATGGTTTTCATCCAATGAATGTTGGTAATCTTTCATCAGGCTATGAAAGCTCAATACCTTGTACACCTTTAGGATGTTATTTATTGATAAAGAAAATTGAACCGAACTTGAATGGAAAAAAAGCAGTTATAATTGGAAGGTCCAACCTTAATGGAAAGCCAATGACTCAACTTCTTTTAAAGGAAAACTGTACAGTTACTATTACTCATTCAAAAACAAAAGATTTAAAAGCAGAATGCTTAGAAGCAGATATTATTGTTGCAGCAGTTGGAATTCCAGAACTTGTTAAGGGTGATTGGATTAAGAAAGATACAATAGTTATTGATGTTGGTATTAACAAAACTGACAAAGGAATCGTCGGGGACGTAGCATTTGAAGAAGTCTCAAAGAATGCAAAAGCACTAACACCAGTACCCGGTGGAGTGGGTCCTATGACTATTGCATGTTTACTGAAAAATACTATTGACTGTTTCAAAAGATCGCAAGTTTAACAATTATACCAATAAGTTTAATTTGATATGATTGTTTATGAAAAAACCTAAGTACCCATATAGAATAGCAATTCTAATGCTCATACTTACTGTACCTCCAATAGGAGCAACCCAACTTGGTTGGTATTTATATGATATGCAGACAGGTTTTGATTATGGTATGATAGCTGGAACATTTTCAGTAATATATGCAGCTTGGTTAATGTATGAAAAAAAGTGGAGAGAAGATGATGAGGACTAATTAATGGAAAAAATAATTTTTTTTGGATTAATAATTCCAATTTTTATTTTTGTATTATACCTCGGTGGTAGAGCTATAAAGACAGGTTTTAATGCTAAAAGCTCTAATAAATCGGACTCAGAAATAAAGACAAAAAATAATACAAATAATTCTGAGAATTTAACTGAAGAACTAAATAAGTTAAATGAACTTTTAAAGAGTGGTGCTCTAACCCAAGAGGAGTTTGAAAAAGCTAAAAAGAAAATTTTAGATAATTAATCTTTAATTATCAGATCTTTAAGACCAGTTATCTCACCTATTTTAAAAATCACAGCATCTTCTTTTTTAAATCCATATTTTTCTGCATTTTCTTTGAATCTGGCAGGTGGCTCCATGATTGGTTCTAAAGACAAAACAAAGGTACCCCAGTGTGTTCCAATAATTTTTTTACTTTTCAAATCTCTACCTACACTTAAGGCTTCTTCAGGATTAGTATGATAAGCTGACTTGTCTTTATAGGGTGATATTGGATAGAAGTTATAGGCACCAATATTAATAAAAGTGATATCTATTGGGCCGTATTTATTTCCTAATTCTTTATAAATATTTCCAACACCAGTGTCACATGCAAATAGAATCTTTTTTCCATCATATTCAATTAAAAAATTACCCCATAAAGTTTTGTTAGTATCCGTCAAACTTCTTTTAGACCAATGAACTGCAGGAAGAAATGTAATTTTTAATTTTTCATTAATTTTTATTTCATCATACCAATCCATCTCATTTACATCCCTATATCCATTTTTTGTAAAATATTTTCCAAGTTTCAGTGGCAGCATCACTTTTGCATCCTTAAAAGGAAACCTACGAATCGTCATCATATCTTGATGGTCATAATGATTGTGTGTAAGTAAAAATAAATCAATTTTAGGAATCTCATTCAATTTTAAGGCTGGATCAGTAAATCTCTTTGGACCAAATATTAATGGTCCTGCATTTTTAGAAAAAACGGGGTCAGTTATAATTGTGGTATTACCCAATTTGATAATAAATGTAGCATGTCCAATCCATGCAATATAATCATCATTTTTAAGTCTTATAAAATCTGCTAATACTTTTTCTTTTTTAACAACATGTTCCTCTGGAACTGTCATATCAAGTTTCTTTTTTTCTTTATTAAAAACTTTATATGACCATTTAAAATTTGTATTTCTTTCAGGAGATCCCTCTGGATTTCTAAATGTTCCATCCGAAACATGATGATAAGGTTTTTTTTCCATAGTTAATCCAATATGATTATATGAAGTTATCCCAATTAAAAGACATAAAATTATTATTAACTTTTTTCCATGAGCCACAAACTATCTCCTGCTAAAAAATAAATTTTTCCATTGATTGGATGAACTTGTATATCTCGTATTCTTCCAATTTTGTCTTTAAAAATAATCTCTTCTTTAACATTTGATTTATCATCAAATATTAATTTTCTTAATGATTTATCTTTAAGAGATGTTATTAAAGCATGGCTATTCCATTCCTCAAATTCATTGCCTTTATAAATAGTAATTGCACTAGTAGCGATAGAAGGTACCCAGTATTGAATTGCTTTAGTAAAACCTGGCTTCCATTTAGGTCCAATAGGAATACCTGAGTAATTAGTTCCACCCCATCCTAAAATTTTCCAACCGTAATTTTCGCCTTTTTTTACCTCTCCAAACCAATCACCTCCTTTTGCACCATGGTTACTCATATAAACTTTACCATCAAAAGGTGATAAAGATAAACCTTGAGGGTTTCGTATTCCGATTTGATAAATTTCAGGAAGCCATTTTGATTTACCTTCAAACTTAGGATTGTCATTAGGAATACTTCCATCTAAATGAATTCTTATAATACTTCCTGGATGATTTGTAGGGTCTTGTGCAATCATACCTTGCCCTCTTTCTCCAGCTGATGCAAAAAGGTAATTATCTTTAATTACTAATCTTGAACCAAAATGATATCCTGAGTCGATCGGAGGTTGAGCTTGAAAAATATTTTTAAATTTTAGTTTAATTTTATTAAATTTTGCTTTTGCAATTGAAGTACTTGACTTCCAATTACCTCTGTTTTCAGAATAAGAAATATAAATATAATTATCTTTAAATAAAATATCTAATAATCCTCCTTGGCCGTAATCCAAAAAATTTAAATTATGATCTACTTCAGAAACTTTATTTGATTTGATATCTACAATTTTTATTTTTCCACTTTTCTCTGTAATTATTAATTCATCTTTATTCAAGAATGATGAGCCCCATGGTTCATCAAGCTTTGTTAATTTTTGAAAATTATAATTTTGAGAAAAAGATTTTGAGGTAAAAAAAAAAATTAACAGTAATAAAAAAAAAACTTTTTTCACTTTAAGATAGTTTAGATCTTCCACCATCTACTGCAATTATTTGTCCTGTAATCCAAGAACTATCCTCAGAAATAAGAAATTTTGCTAATGAAGCAGAATCTTTTCCCTCACCCAATCTTTTTAAAGGGTGAGCTTTTGCTATACCTTCTGCAAGTGCTTTATTTTTTAGCATTGGTTCTGCAATTTTAGAATTTGTTAAACTTGGTGCAATACAATTCACTCTTATATTTGGAGCAAACTCAGCTGCCAATGAAACTGTTAATCCTTCGACAGCAGCTTTTGTTGATGCAATTATTGCATGATTAGTAAATCCTCTTTGAGCAGCAACAGTTGAAAACAAAACCACTGATCCTTTGTTTTTTTTTAAACTTTCTTGATAACCTTTTATAGTCTCGACTGCAGAATATAAATTTAATTTCATGCATTTATTAAAATCTTGTTCTGTAACCATCCTTAAAGGTTTTAAGTCAATTGAACCTACACAGTAAGCAATCCCTTTTGTTTCTGGTATATCATTTTTTACTTTATCAATAAATCCTTCTTCCAAAACATCAGCTACAGTCGATGTACATCCAAGTTTGTCAGAAATATTTTTAAGTTCAGCTTCATTTCTTGCTACTAAATGAACATTATTTCCAGAACTTATTAAATGTTCTGCTAAACTAGATCCGATTGAACCTGTCGCACCAAAAACAATATATTTTTCTGACATAAAAAATTTTATTAGTTATATTTAATTATGAAGTTATTTTTTATACTTGGTAATCAATTATTTCCATCAAAATACATAGACCGCTTCAAAAAAGACCATATATTCTTTATGGCAGAAGACAATGACCTATGCACTTACGAAAAACATCATAAGCACAAAATACTATTATTCTTGTCTTCTATGAGGTCCTATGCAGATAAGCTTAAAAGGAATAAATTTAGATTAGAGTATACAAAAATTGAAGATAAAGAATTTAAAGATGATTACCTTAAAAAATTAAAAAAGATTATTAATTCAAAAAAAATTAAAGAGATTTCTAGTTTTGAAATTGAGGACAAATTTTTTGAAAAAAAAATTATTCAATTCTTTAAAAAAGAAAAAATTTATTGGAATATTGTTCAAACTCCTATGTTTTTAAATTCAAGAAATGAATTTAAAAATTACTTGGGAAAATCAAAAAAACCTTTTATGGCAACTTTTTATAAAGAGGTTCGAAAAAAATCTGGAATATTGATGGGAGCTGATGGAAATCCAATTGGAGGAAAGTGGAGCTTCGATGAGGATAACAGAAATAAACTACCAAAGGATATTTCAATTCCAAAATTTCCTAAAATTAATGAAACTAATCATACAAAAAAATTAAAACCAATTGTAGAAAAATTATTTAAAGATCATCCAGGTAGTACAGAGAACTTTTGGTTAGCAACAGAATTTGATGATGTGGTTAAACTCTTAAACTTTTTTATAAAAGAAAAATCCAATTTATTTGGAGATTATGAAGATGCGGTAAATCAAAAAGATAATATTTTATTTCACAGTGCTTTAAGCCCCTATATCAATTTAGGCTTAATAACTCCTGAATTTATTATTCAAAAAGTTTTAGATTTTCATAAAAAAAACAAAATAAGAATGAACTCTTTGGAAGGTTATATCCGTCAGGTAATTGGTTGGAGAGAGTTTATGCGTGGAATTTATCAAACTTACTCAGAAGAAATGGAAACAAGAAACTTTTTTAAACAAAATAGAAAAATGAAAAAGTCTTGGTATGATGGAACGACAGGTTTACCTCCATTAGACTATGCTATCAAGAATGCATTAAATAATGGTTGGTCTCATCACATTGAGAGACTAATGATTTTATCTAACATTATGAACCTTTGTGAGATTAAACCAAAAGTAGTTTATAAATGGTTTATGGAAATGTTCGTAGATTCTTCTGACTGGGTGATGGTACCAAATGTTTACGGCATGGGATTATTCAGTGATGGCGGAATATTTGCAACTAAACCTTATATCTGTGGGTCAGCTTATTTTATGAAAATGATGGATTTTAAAAAAGGCGAGTGGTGCAATACAATGGATGGTCTTTATTGGAGATTTATAGATCGGAACAGAAAATTTTTTTTAACTAATCCTAGACTGTCAATGATGGTAAGAATTTTTGATAAAATGAAAACAGATAGAAAGAAATTAATTTTATCTGAAGCTGACAAATTTATTAAACAAAATACAATTTAATGAGAAAAGAAAATTTGCCATTTAAAACCTGTCCTGTTTGTAAAAGACCTTTTACTTGGAGAAAAAAATGGAAGTTAAATTGGGATAGAGTAAAATATTGTTCAAAGAAGTGTTCTAAGCTAAGTTAAACTTAGTGAATATAATTGTATTACAACATATCAAAATTGAAGACCCTGGTTTCATCAAAGATTTAATGTTAGCAGATGGATTGAATTTAACCACTATAGAGTTAGATGAGGGCGAAAAAATTCCAAACGATTTGACTAAATTTGATGGAATGTTTTGTATGGGTGGTCCAATGGATACCTATATGGAAAAAGAATATCCTTGGTTAATAGATGAAAAAAAAAGAATTAAGGAATTTGTATTAGATTTAAAAAAACCTTATTTAGGATTTTGTTTAGGCTGCCAGTTGTTAGGAGAAGTCGTTGGCGGTAATGTGGTTAGGTCCAATCCACCTGAAATAGGGGTCATGGATATTAAATTTACTAAGCACAAAGATGAAGACAAGTTATTTTCTCAGTTTCCAGATGAAATAAAAAGTTTACAGTGGCATTCATATGAAGTTCAAGGATTAGATAACTTTAAAGATATTACTTTGTTAGCATCATCCCCTATTACTAAATATCAAATTTTTAAATATCAAAATCATGCTTATGGGATACAATTTCATATAGAAATAAAGGACTCAACTGTGAAAGATTGGGGATGTGTTCCTGAATATGAAAAAGCATTAGAACAGCAACTTGGAAAGGGAGCTCTTATAAAATTTGATAAAGAAGCAAAAGCAAATATGCAAAAGATGAATAATTACTGTAAAATTTTGTATTCAAAATTTAAAGGTGATATTCTTAATTCAAAATAGGAGGAAATGTGTCTATATTTAAATCTACAGACGAAAAAATCGCCAAGGGAAAGGTCAAAAAAGTTTTTAATGATATTAAAAAAACAAGAAAAATAAATAAGATTCCAAATTTTTGGAAGTCCTTGGCCCACAATCCAGACAACCTAGAGA
Organism: uncultured Pelagibacteraceae bacterium; assembly: GCA_902573705.1. Taxonomy (GTDB): domain Bacteria; phylum Pseudomonadota; class Alphaproteobacteria; order Pelagibacterales; family Pelagibacteraceae; genus Pelagibacter. The sequence continues at coordinate 3,729 of CACGKR010000012.1, read as the reverse complement.
GAACCTGGAATAATTTAAAACAAATAATGAAAGAAGGTGCTTTGGACGCGGTAACTAAAGAACTTATTTATGTCGCTGTGTCAATTACAAATAATTGTGATTATTGTATTAGATCCCATACAGCTGCTGCTAAAAAAAAAGGAGCAAATGATAAAATGATCAAAGAAATGATTGATGTAGTAGGGCTTGCAAATCAAAATAATAAACTTGTTGCAGGATATCAAGTTGAGATAGACAAAATTTATAAATAGAATTCTTAATTAAAAGTTGAGATTATTTTTGGGATATAATTTTTGAAATTAAAAAATCCTTTATTGCAATATTGCCATGAATATTGATCAAGTCTTCTATATAAAAAATCTATTTTTAAATTATTAGAATTTAAATAATCTAAATTTTCACCAACTGTTGGATAAAGACCAATTGTCTTATTGCTGATATTTTTAATCTCACCTATATCGATGATTTCACAATCTATAGATTTATTTTTTAATCTTTGTTCCTGATCTTTGATCAAAAGAGACTTAAATTTCAATACTTTTTCGCTTAGTTTGATATATCTATTTTCATTATTATTAGAAATTATATAAATCTTTTTAAATTTATTATTTTGGAAGTCAGTAATTTCAAAAGATAGATTATTTTCGAAAATTAATAGACTTTGATTTTCTATAATTTCTGAATTACTAAAATCTTGTTTGATGATTGAGTATGTTTTGTCTGAGAATTTAGGTGGTGCGTTTTCGTTTAATTTAATTTTATTAAATCTATTATTTGTAAATTTTTTTATATTCCACTCGCTAGCAAGATAATTTTTACCCTGAGTTTGAATACCAGTAACCCATCTCCATCCTAAAGTGTTTGACGCGGCATCTCCATCATAAAGATTCTTCATAAAAAATTCCGCACCTAGTTGCCAAGGTAAATCTAAAGTAAAAACCCAAATACTCGCAAACCACATTCTTGTGTGATTATGTAAATAATTATTTTCTTTTAATTCTTTTACCCATTCATTGAAACATTCAATACTTGTATTGCCTTCAATGGCATTCTTATAATCAGTATTATCTTTAAATTCTTCACGAATTTTTTTTAGATCATTTAAATAATCTATCCAAACACCAGGTCTTAATTCCAACCATCCCTTCCAATATGTTCTCCATAGAATTTCTTGAATAAATTTCTCATTTTTAGTAAATGAAAATTTACTTAGAGATTTTTTAATTACCTCTAGTTCGTTAATAACTCCGTGTGTTATATATGGAGATAAACAAGAGGTATTAGATTTATTCTCTGGACCAAAATCAAAATTTCTTAACTTTGAATATTCAAATAAGTTTTGATCAACGAATTTATTTAAATTTTCAATAGCCGAAGCTCTTGACGTCCCAAAATTCATTAAGGTTATTTATTTTTTTTTCTTTTAAGGCCTAATTTATCACTATGTCTCAATCTTAAAATTACTATTGCTCCAGCGATAAGAACTATGGCCACTGCTTCATAAACCAATGCAGTTGGATCCATTTCTTTTCCTTGAAGAATAATAAATCGTGCGAGTGCAGTGATTGCTATTAGAAGTGGCAAAGTTATACTTATTGATTGTTGATCCCAAAAAACTCTGACCATTGCTAATACTTCTAAATAAAGAAACATTAATAGTAAATCAGCCAAAGTTACTGACTTTATTTGAAACATTTTATTAATTTCAATTCCAACTGCAATCACAGTACTTATTAAAATTATTACCATAAGTACTAATTGAAGATTTTTAGCAATTTTTTCCATTACTTATCTTTACTAAATGGTAGCCATTTTTCAAATACTGATTTTGAAGACCCATCATAGGGAATTGAATAAGAATATGGGTTCGGACTAGTTAATACTTCAATGCCTTTAGAAAAAACAAAGATGAATACGACCACAAAAACAATAACCATTATTTTAAATGGATCAAAATTTTTTGTCTGGAAAACACTTGCTGAACTTTCCTCAGCTCTGTGAAAATGTTTAAAGGTTGTATAAACTGCAAATATTAATCCAATGTGAGCTACAAAAAGTCCAGCCCAACCAAACGCAAAGGTAGTATAAGAAAATACATATAAACTAAAAACAGTAGTCCAAATAAAACTTAAAACTAAAAGAATTTGTAGCCGCACTGTTTTTGGAAGAGCTCTTAAATCATTCTTACTATCATCAAACAAAATATTTGCCGCTTCTTTCATCCAATTTTTAAATGATTCCATAACTACAAGATATAGTTTCCAACAAATTAAACAAATGATAAATTGACCTAAACCTTATTAAGAACTTAGTTTTTTCTTATGAAAATTAATAAATCTCTCAACATTAGATTTATTAAATGTTTTATTTTCTTCAAAGGAAACTTTTCTTAGGGAGTATGCAGAACTTTTAGTTTGTCTAGAAACTATTATTATATTTCCTTTATAAAGTTTTAGTTTAACAGTCCCATTAACTTTATTTTTTTTTAAATCGACAATTTTCTGAAGTTTAAACCTTTCTTTTGAATACCAATAACCATTATAGATAAGCTCAGCATATCTTGACATTATATTTTCTTTTTTATGCATTGTTTCTTTATCTAAAGTAACAGTCTCGATTGCTCTATGAGCATAAATTAACAAAGTTCCTCCGGGAGTTTCATAAACTCCTCTTGACTTAATTCCTAAAAACCTATTTTCAACAAGATCAACTCTACCTATTCCATTTTTTCCAGCTAATTGATTAAGTTTTTCAAGTAACTTTGCTGGAGTTAATTTTTTTCCATTAACACCTATTGGATCCCCGTTTTTAAAATTAATTGAGACAAATGTTGGTTTATTTGGTGCTTTTTCTGGTGAAACAGTTCTTTGAAAAATCAATTCTGGTGCAGAGTTTTTTGGGTTTTCTAAAACTTTACCTTCAGTTGAAGTATGAAATAAATTATCATCAACTGAAAAAGGTGGAGCACCTTTTTTATCTTTTGGAATAGAAATTTTATTTTTTTTTGCATAATTTATTAAGTCTGTTCTTGATTTTAATTTCCATATTCTCCATGGAGCAATTATCTTTATTTTCGGACCAAAGTAATGATAGCCAAGTTCAAATCTAACTTGATCATTCCCTTTTCCAGTTGACCCGTGGGACACAGCATATGCTTTGTATTTTTTTGCAACTTTTATTTGATCTTTTGCAATAAGTGGTCTCGCTATTGAAGTTCCTAACAAGTAAACTCCCTCATATACCGCATGACCTCTCAACATCGGGAAAACATAATCTTTTATAAATATATTTTTTAGATCTCTTATAATTATATTCTTAACTCCAAGCTTTTTTGCATTTGAAATAATTTTTTTTTTATCAATTTCTTGACCAATATCTGCGGTATAACAAATTACTTCTGCTTTATAATTTTCTTGAAGCCATTTAAGGATTATGGATGTATCTAAGCCACCAGAATAAGCTAACACAATTCTTTTTTCTGATTTCATTTTTAACTGCAAGCTTTTTTTGCAGTATTATAAGCTTTTGTAAATCCTAACAACGAATAGTGATCAATAGTTTGAGATCCTTTTTCATTATATCCTGCCACCATTATTCTTGATCCTTTTTTCATTACTTTGACCATAATATTTTCTTTTTTATTACTAGTCATCCAAGCAAAACCTTGCTGTTTTATATCAAATTTAAATTTATTGTTTCCTGAAGTTGCTAAGACTGAATTATTCTTAT
>CACGKR010000011.1 GCA_902573705.1 uncultured Pelagibacteraceae bacterium | reverse complement strand
AAAATTCTTTATTTGTAAATCGATTAATTGATAAAGGTGCAATAATTATTGGAAAAACAAATACTGCAGAGCTCGGTGTAGGTGGGCATACAATTAATAGACTTTTTGGACCAACCTCAAATGTTTATGATCCATCAAAATCTGCAGCAGGATCAAGTGGTGGTGCAAGCTCAGCTGTTGCAGCAGGACTATTACCATTTGCTGATGGCACAGATCAAATGGGATCATGTCGTGGACCTGCTGCTTATGCAAATATTTATGGCTTTAGACCAACACCAGGTTTAATTCCAGTAGACCATACAGGAAAAAAAAATAATCTACCAATACTTACAACACCAGGATGTTTTGCAAAAAATCCAAATGATATGTCGATTTTATTAGATGAAATCGTTGGAAGTGATCTATTAGATAGATTTTCATTTGACTTAGATGGGTTATTTAAAAATCAAAATATAAGTGATAAAGAATTTTCTGCATTCAGAATTGGATGGTTATCAAATATGAATGGAGAGTACAATATAGAAAAAGAAATACTGGAAATTTGTGAAAACAAATTGAGGGAATTAGAAAAAATGAACATTAAAGTAGAAGACATTAAACCTAAAATAAACAATGATTTTTTGTGGAGAAGTTGGACAACATTAAGAGCAAAAAGTATATATGAAGATACGTTAGCTATGAATATTTCAGATATTGACTCTATGACGTATCAAGCAATTTGGGAATATAAAAAAGGTCAGGAAATAAATTCAGAAGATTTACAATTAGCTATTGATCAAAAACAAAAATGTCTAAATCAAATAGATTTAATTTTTGGGAATTTTGATTTCTTAGCGTTACCATCAGCCCAAATTTTTCCTTTTGATAAGAATTTACAATTTCCAACGAGTATAAATAATATTGAATTAGATACATATCATCGATGGTTAGAGGTTTTCATTCTATCTAGTCTTTTAGATCTTCCTACTTTTACAATTCCGGTAGGTTTTAATAGAAACGGTTTGCCAATGGGGATGCAAATCATTGCAAGGAACAAGGATGATTTGAAGTTATTTTCTTTTGTAAGTAAATATGAAATAGCTTTTAATTATAGTAAGATTAAACCTAAATTTAATTAGTTAATATGAGACACCCTCACCATTATAAGATTTCAATTGCTCTAGCTATATCAGCAGGAGCTTGGGGAATATATTGGTTACCCCAAAGGATACTTGAGGATGGTGGTCTGACGGGAGGTTGGGGCACAATTTCTCAAATGATAATAGGTACATTGATACTATTACCTATTGCTATTTGGAGATTAAGCAAAAGAAAAGGCACAGGATTAGAACTCCCAGCTATGGGAATTTTAATTGGCGGAGGTTTTATACTATACGCGTTAAGTTTTTTATTAACGGATGTAGTAAGAGCCTTGATAATGTTTTATATGACGCCCGTTTGGACAACTATTTTTGAAATAATTTTCTTAAAGAAGAAACATGGTTGGCAAAGAATTTTAAGCTTAAGTTTAGCACTAGGGGGATTATGGGTAGTATTTGGACAGGGTGGTAAAATTCCTTTACCAGTAAATGCAGGAGATTGGATAGCTCTTTTAGGTGGGATTATGTTTGCTGGAGGAATGATTAGGCTTGAGGTTATCAAAACTGACGGAGTATTCCCAATTATTTTTGGTTTTTTCTTTTATGGAACATTATTCAATATTGTGGCAGGTCTTTTACTCGTAGACTATCTTGGTCCTGTACCAACCCGTGATGCATTTGTTGGAATGACCACTTTCTTAATTCTTCTATCAATTTTTTATTTTATTCCCACTGGTATTGTTATTCTTTGGGCACCAACTCAAATAGGAGCAGGGATATGCTCAATTCTGTTTTTATCAGAAATCATAGTAGGCGCTGTAAGCTCAAGCATTCTTACTGATGAACCATTTGGTTGGCGTCAAGTCACTGGTTGTTCTTTAATAATTATTGGAGGAATAGTGGCTGTTGTTCTGTCTCCAAAAGAAGATGTAAGCAAATAATGACGAGTTTAAAAAAAATTAATAACATTTTAAATAATGAGATATAGTAATTCAATGAATTCAAATAAAATAAATGTAAGACGTAGTTTTATTTTTACACCAGGTCTTAAACCTGAAATGTTTCCAAAAGCTATCACATCAGGTGCAGATATGGTTTGTATTGAATTAGAAGATGGAATAGCAATCAAAGATAAAAACGAAGCAAGAAAAAATACTATCGAGGCTCTTAAAAATCTTGAGGTTAAAAGTGGGGTGGAGTTAGTTGTAAGAGTAAATTGTCAAAGAACTAAGTTTGGTCTCTTGGATCTAGAGGCTTTTATTTCTAGTAAATTACCAGTTAAAGCATTAATGCTGCCTAAAGTTAAAACACCAGATGAGATAACTTTTATAGATGATTTACTGACAGATAGTGGATTAGATACAGATCTCCATGTGATAATGGAGACCAACGAAGCACTTGAAAGTATTTATGAAATTGCTCATGCCAGTAAAAGAATAGTTGCATTATACTTTGGAGGAGTTGATATGGCTGCAGAACTTAGAGTTCCAAATGAGTATAAGAATTTAATATACGCAAGATCTAAATTAGTACATGCAGGAGCTAGTGTTGGGGTAGATGTAATAGATGTACCTTATTTAGATTTAGATGATATGGATGGGATGAAAAAAGAATCAGAGTTAGTGAGAGATTTGGGATTTACAGGAAAGGGGTCTATTCATCCAAAACAAATAAACATTTTAAATGAAATTTTTACACCTTCTAAAGAAGAAATTATGAAAGCTAAAAAAATTGTAGATCAATTCAATGAGTCTAACACAGGCTTAGTAGTTATTGATGGAAAGCTTATTGAAAAACCTGTTCTTAGAGAAATGCAAAGAAAAATATTAATAGCAGAAAAAATAAATAAAATTTAGAAAAATTAGTTTTAAAAATTTTTATTAACTATTTCATCCAGCATATTTATCATATTTTTTTTGTATTCATCATCTGTGCCTGATTTTGTGTCTATCACTGAAAAATATGAGGCAACTACACCAGTTTTTAAATTTATTGCTAAGAATTGACCACCTAAACCAGAGTGACCTATCCAGTCACCTGTCTTCATTGTAGAATTTGAATAATATAAAGATTTATTATCTGATAACTTCATATAAATTGTTCCTTTATTTTTTAATGTTTGATCAAAAAATGTTGGTGATCCAATTTGCCTATTTCCTACTCCTTTACCCTTCCTAGCGAATAAAAGACCGTATCTTAAAAAATCTCTTGAAATTAAGCATCCACCACCTGAAATCCAAGGCATTCCGTATCTATCAGTTCCCATGTATAAGGCATCTTCAAATCCAGCAGCTTCAACCGCATCTAACAACCATTCTTTTAATGGTTTTCCACTAACTTTTTCTATCAAAATCCCTATCACATCTGTATTTGCTGATTTGTAGTGAGAAAATTCAGAGCTATTTGATAAATCATTATCTCTATTTGATTTAATAGTATTTAAATATTCCTCCTGTCCCATTTTCTGATCTAAATTTTCTGGAAGTCGCCATCCACAAATTGGTTCATGTAAAAAAGAAGAGGTGAAAGGATCTGTATAATCTTCACTGTACGAATTTTGAATATTCATATCCAAAACGTTTTGAATAGTTGCTGAGGCATAACCACTACCAATATTAGGGAGATAATCAGAAATTTTATTGTTAAGATTAATTATTTTTTGGTCTACTAGTTCTCCTATAAACAAGTTAACAAACATTTTAGTAATAGACATTATTGTTTGAGGTTGTGTTTCTGAAAAATCTTCAGCATATTTTTCAAATAATATATTTTGATCTTTCCCCACAAGTAAAGAGCAAAAATATTTATTACTGATCATATTTTTTACAGATGGTATTTTTTCTATTTTATTATTATAATTTTTTGATAATTTTAAAACTAAATCTGATCGAAATAATAAACCGAATCTATTTATCTTATGAAGATTTCGATAACCCTCTCTTCGTGTTTTAGGTAAATACCATTTTGGTTTATTATCCTCTAATACAACCAGATCTGGATTAAGATCTGCTTCTAATTTTTTATCAGTCATATTGTATAATCTATTGATTGATCATTTTTGAAACATTTTCAAATTTATTTTTCCAAATTACAAAACTTAAAATTTGCTGATTTGAGGTTGTAATAGCGTGAGGTTGATAACTTTTATGAAGTCTAGTTTTTGTAGAAGATAATATTTCTGAATCTTGATCTTTACTTTCGAATTTAGCTTCGCCAGATACAATAAAGTATAATTCTTCAGCTTCGTGATTGTGCCATGGATAATAAGTATTTTTATCTAAAAAATTCACATACAGTGCCATCTCTTTTGTTTTAAAATGTCCAGATGGTCCTATTAATTCAAAAAAACCGTATTTATTTAAAAAATCTTTACCAACCTCTTTTTCATTATATCCATGTTCCCAATTAACGTGAGGTGATAAATTACTTATTGTTGTATGTAATTCTTCAAGATTTGTGTTTAAATTTTGATTCCAATTATAAAGTTTATCGGTAACAGGAGCCTTTTGAGATTTTACACTATTTAAAATTAAATTATTTGGAAAATTTACAAAATTTGACAACTCTTTATTATCAGCCCATAACTTTTGAATTTCAAATATAGCTTTATTAAAAATATTTTTTGTATTGTTCATTATTTTAGTAACGATAATGGCTTTATAAGATTTACTCCCACACCGCAACATCCTCCAACTATTTGTGATCCATTTTGCACCCATGATTTCACCTCATTTAAATAATCCTCGGGACTTAAATTATCATCAGATTTCCAATGAGGTTTTTCATAAAAGCCTATATTTGGATAAGCACCAATTGTTCCGTTATAAATATTCTTTGCAACATTTATAGCTTTACCAGTGACATCAATATCAGAATGAGCAATCAAAATTGGACCTTTGTGTATTGTGCTGAATCTTTTTATAGATTTTTCTAAATCTTCATAAACTTCTGGAGGTTCGTCAACAGTATCATTATATCCAAGCATCAAATTATTAGTCTTTTTGTCTATTACGCAAGAAATTGAAAGCCACACAGGTATATTAACTTTTGCTGAACATTCTATCATTGTTTGAACAATATCTGCTTGTGAAGACATTGCTTCTAAAATAATTAAATCCACACCTTCTTCAGTTAAAATTTTTATTTGTTCATTAAATCCAGGTATCATTGCTTTAAGACCAAGTTTATAAAAACTACCTGATGCCGATACACTTCCTGCTAAAGCTACTTTTTTTTTTGAATCTTCAATTGCTTTCTTTCCCAATTGAACACTTTTTTTATTGAATTCTTTAATAGAGTTTTCCATCCCATAATTCTTCATTGAAATAGGTGTGCAAGCATATGTATTAGTGGTTATCACGTCTGAGCCAGCTTCAATATAATCTTGATGAACTTCTTTAACTAGTTCTGGAAATTCAACTGAACATGTACCGCACCAAAGATTTTTGTCCATTTGAGCTCCTTTTTTTTCAAGTTCGGAACCCATTGCTCCGTCTAAAATTACTAATTTATTATTATCTAATTTATCTTTGATAAATTTATATGACATTAAATTTTACTGTTTGTGAAAGCACAGATTTTATTTCCGTCTAAATCACGAAGATAAGAGTAATAAACCCCGGATCCTTCTGGTCTTTCACCACCCGATCCTTCACTTTGTGCTCCTAATTTTAAGCCTAGCTCATGAAATTTATCAACTATATTTCTGTTGTTTACTATAAAAGATACTTGAGCACCGTTCCCAAAAGTAGCTCTTTCTTTATTAAATGGTTTAGTAATATAAAATTCTATTGACCCAGATCCGCCCTCGGATATATATCCAGCACATACATCGTCTGTATCAGTTCTCTTTAAGCCAATTACTTTAAAGAGCTCATCATAAAATTTAATTGATCTATCTAGATCATTAGTTCCAACCATTACATATCCAATCATAATTTTTTTTTAAATAAAATTATTTATTCCATTCAGTAATCGTTTTAACTTCAAGGTACTCATGTAAACCCCAAGTACCTCCCTCACGACCATTTCCTGAAGCTCTTCAAGATGAGAAAGATTTTGAAAAAGTAAGAAAAGAACTTTCATGTTATTTGCTAGCTAACATGACTGAATTTGGTAAATCCAAACTTTTCAATTTTAAAGAATTAGAAAATTTAGGATATAATATTGTGATTTATCCTGTCACAACTCAAAGATTAGCTATGAAAAATGTTGAAGACGGTTTGAGAGACATTTATGCAAATGGACACCAAAACAATATTATTGATAAAATGCAAACTAGAAAACGATTGTACGAACTTGTTGATTACGAAAAATACAATAGTTTAGACGAAAATATTTATAATTTTAGTACCAAAGGACATGAGTAATGAGTGAAGATATAAAAAAAGGTTTACTGGGAATAATAGTTGATGAAACAGAAGTTTCTAAAGTTATGCCTGAAATCAACTCTTTAACTTACAGAGGTTATGCGGCTCAAGATCTATGTGCAAAATGTAAATTTGAAGAAGTAGCTTACTTGATATTAAATGGTGAGTTACCGGATAAAAAACAATTAAAAAAATTCGAAAAAGAAGAAAGAAAAGAGAGAAAACTATCTCAAACTTTACTAGATGATATCAGAAAATTTCCAAAGAAAGCTCATCCAATGGATGTTGCAAGAACAGTGGTGAGTATTATGGGTCTTGAGGATAAAGAGACTAAAGACAATTCACCAGCTGCTAATATGAGAAAAGTAATGAGAATATTTGCAAAAACACCAGTGGCTCTTGCTGCTTTTTATAGAGCTAGAAAAGGAAAGAAAATTATAAAGCCAAAAAATAAACTTTCATTTTCTGAAAATTTTTTTCATATGTGTTTTGGTAAAGTGCCTAATAAAGAAATAGTAAAAGCATTTGATGTCTCTTTAATTTTATATGCTGAACACAGTTTTAATGTTTCAACTTTTACAGCAAGAACAATTACTAGTAGCTTATCTGATATTCATGGAGCTATTACTGGAGCAATTGCTAGCTTAAAAGGACCATTACATGGTGGTGCAAACGAAGAGGTTATGCATATGATGAAAAAAATTAATAAACCAGAAAATGCTCTTAAATGGATTAATAAAGCATTAGATAATAAAGATGTTGTTATGGGTTTTGGTCATAGAGTTTATAAGAGTGGTGATTCTAGAGTTCCAACGATGAGAGAGTATTTTGGTAAAGTTGCTAAGATTAAGAAAGATAAAAAGTTTGAAAAGATCTATGACATTGTTGAAAAGGTGATGATTGAAAGAAAAAATATTCATCCTAACGTGGATTATCCTACTGGACCTACTTATCATCTGATGGGTTTCGATACCGATTTTTTCACTCCTATCTTTGTAATTTCTAGAATAACTGGTTGGTCAGCGCATATTATTGAACAACATGCAGCAAATAAACTAATTAGACCTTTAGCAAGCTATAAAGGAATGAAGCATAGACAAGTTTTTAAATTAAATCAAAGGTAATTAATTTATTTTTTCTTAATTTTTGCAAATCTATTGTTGCAAATTATTTCACAATTAAAACCATTTTCTAATACGAATTTGTCTATTGCCTTTTTAACACCAGGTGCGAACGTTAAGTCATAATCATCACAAAAAATAATTCCATCATTATTTACAACTTCAGTGCAACAATTTAAATCATTTAAAACAGTTTCATAATTATGACCTCCGTCTAAAAATACAAAATCTATTTTTGACATATCAATTTTTTTTAAAATAATATTTGAATTACCTTTAATAAGATTTACATTTTTTTGAAATTTTTTAAGCAGATCTTGTACAGCTGAAATACTATATGGATCTTGCTTTTTTATATATCTAAAATAAATTTTTTTTAGAGGATTTGAAAATTCGGTGTTTGGCACTATTTCAGAAGTAGTATCTTTATTTATTTCAAATAAATCTAAGCCTATATATTGAAAATCATTTCCGTGAATTTGATATAAAAGTTCACAAACATTTCTTGCAGTTACTCCATGAAAAACACCAACTTCCAAAAAAAATTTAGGTTTATTAGATAAAATTTCATTTAAAAAAAAATCACCCACTCCTTTTTGTTTTAAACTTGTTTTTCTAAAATACCTTCTATATTTCATTATCGATGTTCAATGAATTCATTACACATAATTCTTTTTGATTTATGTACTGTATTCGATCTTGATTTTATAATTTCAACATTTTTAAAAATCTTTTTAAAAAATTCTGCTCTTATAGTATCAAAAATTATTTTTGTATTTTTTTTTGAAACTTTTCTCAAATAATCACTATATAGTTCGAAATCATAATGATAATCTAACGAAAAAAGTGAAGTTACTATATCAAATTTAATTGTAGGTAAATTATCCTTATCAAAATCAATTATATTTATCTGTTTGTCATCCATATTATTTAATATCAAAAATTCTTTTTGAATATCTAAATTATTATATGCTTCACTATTTAATTTTCCAGTCCATCCATATTTAACTTTTTTTGATATGTAATTTTTTTCAATAAATTGATAATTTTTACCCGGTATATTTTGGTTAATTATTGCTTCAAGACCACCAACACCTGCTCCGATACTTAAAAAAAAATTATCATCATTATTAATGAATTTTTTTATTGTTAAAAATTCATCTTGCATAATATTATAATATTCATCACCAATCTTTGCTGAATTCAAAAAATATTTAGTTATAAAGTTTGAAAAGAAATGTCTCCCAAATAATTTCCTTGTTTTTTTTAAAACTGTTCCAGCAAGTTCTATTCTTTGTAAAACAATTAATCTTGCTGCTTTATTTGGTAATATAAAACTATTCACTAATCAGTATTAACTGAAAGCCTCTACCCAGGTTCCTTGTGTTGACGCTTTAGAATACTCTGTTGCACGACCTTCAAAGAAATTCATATGTTCAACAGCGTTTAACATGGTATCTAACCATCCAAGAGGATTTTTATCAACGTCATAAATAGGTTCTAGGCCTAATTGAACTAATCTTCTATTTCCAATAAATCTAATGTAGTCTTTAACTTCTTGTGCAGTTAAGCCCTCCATTGGACCCATTTCAAAAGCAAGATCAATAAAGGCATCTTCATGCTCAATAATAGTTCTACAAGCTTCATAAAGTTCTTTTTTTAGTTTTGCATTCCAAATTTCTGGATTTTCCTTAATGAACTCTTTGAAAATCCTTATCATTGAATTGCAGTGAAGTGTCTCATCTCTAACCGACCAAGTGACTATTTGGCCCATGCCTTTCATTTTATTATGTCTAGGGAAATTTAACAAAATTGCAAAACTTGCAAAAAGTTGGAGGCCTTCAGTGAACGCACTGAAAACAGCAACTGTTTTAGCGATATCTTCTTTAGAACTCATGTCAAAGTTTTGCATATAATCATATTTATCTTTCATTTCTTTATATTTCATGAAAGCAGAATACTCAGACTCTGGCATCCCAATTGTGTCAAGTAAATGAGAGTAGGCTGCAATATGAACAGTTTCCATTGAGGCAAAAGCTGTCATCATCATTAATACTTCAGTTGGTTTGAAGACAGTTGTATAATGTCTTAAGTAACAGTTACTGACTTCAACATCCGCTTGGGTAAAGAATCTGAAAATTTGAGTTAGTAAATTTTTTTCTGATTGAGTTAAGTTTTTTTGCCAATCTTTAACATCATCGCCTAATGGTACCTCTTCTGGTAACCAGTGAATTCTTTGTTGTGTTAACCATGCATCATAACACCATGGATATCTAAAAGGTTTATAGACTGGATTTTCTACTAATAAACCCATTTTCTTTGGTTGAATTATCTCCTTACTTGGTGTTTTAATTTTTTCTGTTATTGACATGATAGACACTCCTCGTATTCTGGTTCTTCGGTTGATTGTTTGTTTTTAGATTTATATACATTGGCTGTAACATCAGTTGATTTAGCATCATTGATATTTTCAGCTCTTTGAATTGATTTTGATCTACAATAATAAAGGCTTTTTAAACCTTTCTTCCAAGCATCAAAATGAATTCTATGTAATTCTTTTTTATGAACATCTGCTGGTAAAAACAAATTAACTGATTGAGCTTGAGAAATAAATGGAGTTCTGTCTCCACTTAGTTCAATAATCCATTTTTGATTTAACTCAAAAGCAGTTTTAAAAACATCTTTTTCTAGATCTGATAAAAAATCAAGATGTGAGATAGATCCTTGATTAGTAGTTATTGAAGACCAAGTCTCATCATCATTTTTACCATGGCCATCTAAGATTTCTTCCAAATATCTGTTTCTAACATTAAAAGATCCAGATAGGGTTTTATGTGTGTAACTATTAGCAGCTATAGGTTCGACCCCAGGTGAAGCTCCTCCACAAATAATTGAAATAGAAGCAGTTGGAGCAATTGCAGTCTTATTAGAAAATCTTTCTTTATAACCATACTCCGCCGCATCTGGACAAGCTCCTCTTTCTTCAGCCAAATCTCTAGATGCTTTATTTACTTGTTCGTCAATCTGTTTGAATATTTTTTTGTTCCATGATTTTGCCATTACTGACTCAAGGGGAATTCTATTTTTTTGTAAAAAGGAATGGAAGCCCATTACTCCTAAACCTACGCTCCTCTCTCTTTCGGCTGAATATTTTGCATCTTTAAATTGATCTGGTGCTTTATAAATGAAATCAGACAAAACATTATCTAAAAATCTCATAACATCACTAATCATATTTGGATCATCTTTCCATTCATCATACTTTTCTAAATTTAAAGAGGACAAACAACAAACTGCTGTTCTATCTCTTCCATCTTTATCAATACCTGTAGGTAATGTTATTTCACTACATAGATTTGAAGTTTTAACTGTTAAATTTGCAAGTTTATGATGTTGAGGAATTAATCTATTAACAGTATCAATATAAATGATATAAGGTTCTCCAGTTTCAATTCTTGCAGTTAATAATCTTATCCATAAATTTCTTGCTGAAATAGTTTGTTGAATTGTTCCATCTGCGGGACTTTTTAATGCCCATTGTTCATCATTTTCAACTGCTCTCATAAATGAATCTGAAACTAGAACACCATGATGTAAATTTAATGCTTTTCTATTTGGATCTCCCCCTGTTGGTCTTCTCATTTCAATAAATTCTTCTATTTCTGGGTGATCAACCGGAAGATAACACGCGGCGGAACCTCGTCTTAAAGATCCTTGGCTAATTGCCATTGTTAAAGAGTCCATAACTTTTATAAAAGGAATTATGCCTGAAGTTTTTCCAACTTTACCAATCTTTTCACCAATTGATCTAAGGTTGCCCCAATAACTTCCAATACCCCCACCCTTTGCAGCTAACCAGACATTTTCACTCCAAAGATCTAAAATACCACCTAAACTATCCGATGCTTCATTTAAAAAACAAGAGATTGGTAATCCTCTCTTAGTTCCGCCATTAGACAAAACTGGAGTAGCCGGCATAAACCACAAGTTACTTATGTAATTATAAATTCTTTGTGCATGCAAATTATCATCTGCATAAGAGCTAGCCACACGTGCAAACAAATCCTGGAAAGATTCATTCTGACCAAGGTATCTATCTTTTAAAGTTGCTTTACCAAAATCTGTTAAGTTTGAGTCTTTTGATCTATCAATTTTAATAATAATTCCCTTTTCATTTTGAAAAAGTTCAGTATCGCTACTTAGAGAAAAAAGGTCAGGTTTGTTATTTCTTTCAACCTCTTTAATTTCAGGGCTATATTCAGAGACAGCTTTCTTTATAGCTTGTGACAGTATTTTATTCATATTTTATAATAATATTTTGTTTTATTACGAAAACAACTACATGTTGTATGCGTTTTCATTTAATACACTATATAAACAGTAAATCAATAGAACATTTATAGAACATATAAAAAAAATATCAATAAAAAAATCAAAAAAAAGGTAAGTAATTAAGAATAATGTCAGAAAAACTTAAAATTGATCCATTTGGTTTCAGAGAATATGACGCCCGATGGTTGTATAAGAAAGACATTAATCTCTTAGGAATTGAAAATCTTGGTAAAGGATTAGGATCTCAGGTAATAAAACATACAAAAAAAAATAACCCAAGAATAATAGTGGGTCATGACTATAGATCATACAGCGAAGAAATCAAAAGTACTCTAAAAAAAGGTCTAATTTCCACTGGATGTTATGTTGAAGACATAGGGTTATCTTTATCACCTATGGTTTATTTTGCTCAATTTCATCTTAATGCAGATGCAGTAGCAATGGTGACTGCTAGTCATAATGAAAATGGTTGGACCGGAGTAAAAATGGGTATCAAGAAAGGTTTAACGCATGCACCTGAAGAAATGAAAGAACTTAAAGAAATAACTCTTAATGAAAAATTTATATTAGGTGATGGTAAGGAAACTAATATTAAAAATTTCAAGCAGATATATGAAAAAGACTTGATTTATAAAAATACAATTAATAAAAAAATCAAAGCTGTAGTTGCATGTGGTAACGGTACAGCTGGGATTTTTGCTCCAGATATACTAAGAGGAATAGGATGTGAAGTAATTGAATTAGACTGTAATTTAGATTGGAATTTTCCAAAATATAATCCCAATCCTGAAGATCTTGAAATGCTTCATGCAATAGGAAAATCAGTAAAAGAAAATAATGCAGATATAGGTTTTGGTTTTGATGGAGATGGTGATCGTGTGGGGGTAATTGATGATGAAGGAAAAGAAATTTTTTCTGATAAAATAGGATTATTAATTGCAAGAAACCTTTCAGATACTCACAAAAAATCAAAGTTTATTGTTGATGTAAAGTCGACTGGTCTTTACTCAACTGATGAGATTTTAAATAAAAATAAATGTGAAACTCTATATTGGAAAACAGGACATTCTCATATTAAAAGAAAAGTTCATAGTGAAAAAGCTCTAGCTGGATTTGAAAAAAGTGGACATTTTTTTTTCAACCAACCATTAGGTTATGGTTATGATGATGGGATTAATTCAGCAATTCAGGTTTGTCACCTGCTTAACAATCAAAATAAAAAAATAAGTGAAATTATTAAAGATCTTCCTATAACTTATCAATCACCAACAATGGCTCCATTTTGTAAGGATGAAGAAAAATACAATGTAGTTAATGAGATGGTAAAGGAGTTTAAAAAAATTAAAGACGATAAAATAAAGATCGATAATCAAGAAATAAAAGAAATTATTACGGTAAATGGAGTTAGATTTTCATTTGAAGATGGCTCATGGGGTTTAATTAGAGCATCCTCTAACAAACCCTCACTAGTTGTAGTGACTGAAAGCCCAACGTCAAATGAAAGAAAATTAAATATTTTTAGATTTATTGATGAAAAATTAATAAAAACTGGCAAGATTGGAGAATATGATCAAAAAATTTAATTAATTTTTCTTCTCTTTATCCTGATTATCATTAATCTCATTTTCCATCTTAGATGTTTCTGGATTATCGCTGTAAAATTTTTTTATTAATTCTTCTTCTCTTGTTCTTTGTTCTTGATCAAATTTATCCTCCCATTCTTTTATTCTTCGATTTTCCTCTTTAATTCTTTCTTCCTCTTCATCTCTTTCTTTTAGTAACTTAGCTCTCTCCTCTTCAATAAGCCTTTGTTTTTCTTGTTCTTTTCTTAATTCTTCAATCCTTTCTCTCTCCTCTTTTTCTTTTAATAATTTTTCAGCTTCAGCAGCCTTAATTTGCTGTTCTTTTTCTCTAAGCTCTTCCTCTTTAGCTCTCTGCTCAGCTTGTTCTTTTAAGATTTGTCTATCTATCTCTTGTTGTCTATCTATTTCTAGTTGTCTTAATCTATTTTCAGTTTCTCTTAATTTTTCCTCTTCGTATTTTAATTTTCTAGCGGCTTCTCTTAGTTTTTGCTCCTCATCTAATTTTTTTTGTCTTTCTAAATCTCTTAATCTATTTCTTTCTTGTCTCTCCTTTTCTTTTTCTTCTCTTCGTTTCTGAGCCTCTAATTCTTTAGATTTTATTTCCTCTAATTTAACTCTATTTTTTTCCTCTCTAATTTTTTGTCTCTCTAAAATTTTTATTCTTAATTCTTCTTCCTTCAATCTTCTGGTATCTTCTCTTAATTTTTTAGCTTCCTCATCCTTAATTTTTTGTTGTTCTATTTTTAAACTTTTAGCCTCAATTTTTTTTCTTTTTTCCTCATTTTTTTGAATTTGTTTCTCATTTTCTGTAATTAATTTTTTTTGAGCTAATATTTGAAGTTTCTCCTCTTTGGCTCTGTTTATTCTATCTTTTTGAGCTTGCTTCTTTTGTTGTTGAATTTCCTTTTTTTCTTGAATTTTTTTTTCTTTTTCTGTTCTTAATTTTCTTTTTTCTCGATCTTTTTTTAAATTTTGATAAAAATTTCCAATTTTATCTTTTGTTTCATTAATAA
Organism: uncultured Pelagibacteraceae bacterium; assembly: GCA_902573705.1. Classification (GTDB taxonomy): domain Bacteria; phylum Pseudomonadota; class Alphaproteobacteria; order Pelagibacterales; family Pelagibacteraceae; genus Pelagibacter. Next base: position 13,933 of record CACGKR010000011.1, on the reverse strand, counting down.
TACTCTCCGGGAAAGATTTAAAAATTTTGAAATTGTTTTGAATTTTTTTTTTAATCTTTTTATTACTCATAATTATAAAATACCAATTTTTTGTGTTTGTTGCATACATATGTTGTGGTTAAATTGAGTACAATCTTTGAGTGAAAACTTTGATAAATTATATAAATTCAAACCATTAACTCCAAAATTCAACTATTAAGTGTTCATAAAATTGTAAAGAATCAATTATTCTTAATCTGTGAGGTGATGGAGGGAGACTGAAATCACCTCTTTTTTTTTATGGCAGATAAAAAGATAAGATCAGTAGCTAAAACTTTTTCTTGGAGATTTATCATTTTTGTTTATTGGGTAATTTTTGGCTACATCTACACTGGAACATTTACGGGTGCAGGAATACTAGGTGTAGGATCAATAGTTCCACTCTTTTTTTACTATTTTCATGAAAGGATTTGGAGTAAAATTAAATGGGGGACTGATTAAATCTTAAGTTATTGATAAATATTCAAAAAATGATCTTAAGGATACGATAATTAAAAAAGTTCCAAATATTTTGCTTAACATTTTTTTATCAATTTTATAAACGGCTTTTGCACCTATTCTTGCCATTATCATAGTTACGGGCACAAATACAATGAACCCAAGTAGATTTATATATCCTAAACTAAACGGAGTATTAACATTGTTTATTAATTTTCCTCCAGTAATCATTGTAATGGTGCCACTGAACGCGATTAAAAAACCAATGGCAGCTGCGGTGCCTATAGATTTTCTTATGTCATAACCGAATGTTCTCATGAAAGGAACCATTAAAGAACCGCCTCCAATTCCAAGTGGTATTGAAATGAAACCGATTATTATTCCTGAAATATTTTTAATTAAATCTGAAATCTTTTTTGGATTTTCCATAAGTTTCTCCCTGACAAAAATAAAAAATAGGCCCACAATAAACGAAAAGATTGAAAAAAATAAAATTAAAGATGGTGTTTTTAAATTTACAGCTAAAAATGTTCCAGCAATTACTCCTATAAGAATGAAAATACCAAATGATTTTACCATTTTGAAATCAACTGCATCATATTCCATGTGTGTTTTGGTTGAGATGATAGATGTTGGAATAATAATGGCTAAAGATGTCCCAACAGACAGGTGCATTCTCGTAATGATATCAAAATCTAGAACTGTAAATGCATAGTATAGTGCTGGTACCATTATAATTCCCCCTCCTACTCCTAATAAACCTGCCATAAAACCAGCAACGGCCGCTGCTGATGCCAATACTATTAAGAGATTAATTAATTCAGATAAGTTTAATGTTTCCATTAAGAGTTAATTTGATTAGCTTTTTCATTATTTTGAACAATTGTCATAATATGTTTTGCTTTTTGAAAGTCTGAGTCTCTTGCCATCATATTATCGCTCAAATATCTTTTCCATTCTTTTGATCCCACTTGACCATGATATAGTCCGACAGCATGTCTCATTATATGATTTACCTTAGTTCCCAACTTCACTTCTTTGTTTAAATATTCTAAAAGTTTTTCTACTACTTGTTCGCGGGTGGGATTAAATGACGTTTTAAATATTTCTTTTTCAATTTCAGTTAAGAAATAAGGATTTTGATAAATTGATCTTCCAATCATCACTCCGTCACAAAAGTTTAAATGATGATTTATTTCCTCAATTTTTGTAATACCTCCGTTAATTATTATTTCTAGGTCAGCGTTTCTTTTTTTAATGTCATAAACCATTTCATAATTTAATTTAGGTATATTTAAATTTTGTTTTGGAGATAGGCCTGAAAGCATAGCTTTTCTTGCGTGTAAAATGAATGTCTTTGATCCGGCACCTTTCATTTTATGAATGAAATTATTTAAATAATCGAAATCTTCTGTATCATCGAAACCTATTCTAGTTTTTGCTGTTACGGGAATTTTACATGAATTTACCATTGAATTGATACATTCAGCCACTAGGTCTGGATCTTTCATTAAACATGCTCCGAACATATTCTTTTGAACTTTCTTACTAGGGCAACCTAAGTTTATATTAATTTCATCATAACCCATGTCTTCAGCAATTTTAGCTACTTCTGCTAATTCTTCTTTATTCGACCCGCCAACTTGTAAAGCTAATGGTTTTTCTTCGGGACTATAAGATAAAATTTTTTTTCTATCTCCATGTATTGCTGATTTTGTAGCAACCATCTCAGTATAAAGCATGACATTTTTGCTCATCAATCTTAAAAAAAATCGATCATGCCTATCAGTGCAATCCATCATAGGTGCAACAGAGATTCTTCTATTGATTTTTTTTTTAAAACCCAAGGTCTTTACCCATTATTTTATCAGGTAACCATGTAACGATCTCAGGAAAAATACATAAGATAACTATCGCTAAGGCCATTATAATCATGAATGGTATAGATCCTTTTAATATTTCAGACAAGCTAACATCTGGTGTAATTCCTTTTATTATATAAAGATTTAATCCAACAGGCGGTGTTATTAGTCCAATCTCCATGTTAATAGTAAATACAATTGCAAACCAATAAGGATCAAACCCTAAAGTTGTTATAACCGGGAGTAATATTGCCGAAGTCATCACAATAACAGCAACTGGAGGTAAAAAGAATCCAGCTATTAAAAGAAATATATTTATTAAAATAAATACTACCCATTTATTTGAACTCAATTCTACCATACTCTGGGCAAGAGACTGGGTTACATATAGCTGTGATAAAGTAAAAGCAAATAAATAAGAAGCAGCAATAATAAACATTATCATCACGCTTTCTTTCATTGAAACCTTAACGATGTTCCATATTTTACTAGGCTGGTAAATTTTATATACAACTGCAATTAATACAAAAACTAGGAATGCTCCCACACCAGATGCCTCTGAAGGTGTTGCAACTCCTCCATAAAGTACATACAACACACCAGCGATAATTGCTAAGAAAGGAAGAATTCTTGGTAATACTTCAAGTTTTTCTTTCAAAGTAGGTCTGACCCTGTTCCTCAAAGCTTTTGCTGCGTCTTTATCTATAAAATAACTGTGTATTAAAGCCCAAATCGCAAACATTCCTGCTAACATGAAACCTGGTATAAGACCACATAGAAATAATCTTCCGATTGAAGTGCCCGTTGCGATTCCATAAACAATTAAAACAATACTTGGAGGAATTAAAACTCCTAAAGTTCCACCAGCTGCAATAGTGCCAGTTGCAATTTGATCAGAATATCCTCTTTTCCTCATCTCTGGAATTCCCATTGTTCCAATTGCTGCACACGTTGCTGGACTAGATCCACTCAAGGCTGCAAAAATTGAGCAAGCTCCAATATTAGAAATTACTAGTCCTCCTGGTACTCTCCAAAGCCATCTATCTAATCCTGTATATAGATCTTTTCCTGCTGGTGAATTAGCAACTGCCATTCCCATCAAAATAAACATCGGTATGGAAAGTAAAACAAAAGAGTTTAATCCTGCAAAAAACGTTTCAGCAAAAACATCAAGCATTTGAAAACCCTCAAATGAAACTAAGAGAGCTATCGATACAAAACTCAAACCAAAAGCAATTGGAATTCCAGAAAAAAGTACCAATAAAGTAAAAACTGCAACTATTATAGCTATAATCAATGGATCCATTTAATTATAATCCTCATCATCAATTAATTTTATAATTTCTGCTATATACTGTAATATCATTAATAAAGCTCCTAACATCATTGATGAATATGGTATCCATAAGGGCGGGTCCCATACAGTACCTGTTGAATAATTTTTTATAAACGCTTCCTCTACCATTAGAAATCCAAAATAAAATAAAATTAGGAAAAATAATAAACTTAATGAAGATGTAAAAATTTTTAATCTAATTATATTTTTTTTTGATAAAAAATCATAAATCCATTCCATGCTAACATGAGCTTTTTCACTTAACACGTACACACTTCCTATGAAAGTTGAAGCAACTAACAACATAGTAACAAGTTCTGTTTGCCATGTGATTGCTCTTTGAAAAAAATATCTTTCAAAAACCAACTCTACGATTACCAAAATTGACAAGAGTAATGCTAATACAGCAAAAGCACCGCAAGATTTAGCTATTAGATCACAAAATTGTAGATATTTTTTTTTCATAAAAAAACCCCTATCTAATAAAAATAAATAGGGGTTCTTTATATATTATTTTATTTAACTGCTAAAGCCATTTCCATCAGCTTATCGCCACCTGGAACTTTGTCAGCAAATGCTTTATGAGAAGATTTTTTAGCAATCTCCACCCATGCAGCATGGTCTTTTTCATTCATGTATACTAGTTTCACACCTGCAGCTTTATAAGCATCTTCAAACTTTTTGTCTAAGTTTTCAACTTGAGCTGTCATGTATTTCTCTGCTACTTTTCCAGCTTTCATCAAAGCTTTTTGTTGCTTAGAATTTAAAGCATCAAAAGACTTTTTTGACATTAGGATCGGTTCATACATAAACCATAAGCCAAATTTTCCCGGAGGAGTCGCACATGAAACTTGTTCATAAATTTTGTAACTTACAAAACTTCCTGAACTAGTGTTAGCACCTGTTAATACACCTGTTTGTAAACCTGTGTAAATTTCAGATGATGGCATACTCTGTATACCCGCTCCTGCTGCTTCTAACATTTGATTGAATGCTTTTCCTGCAGCTCTCATAACTTGACCTTTAGCGTCGCTAGGATTTTTGATACATTTTGTTTTGGAAGCAAAACCACCACCTAACCAAGCATCAGATAAAACTACTACACCCGCATCATTAATTATCTTTTTAATTTCAGTCATCATTGGACCTTTATTAAATCTTAATGCATGATCATGATTTTTAACTGTACCAGGCATTAAAGTTGCGTCAAATTCTGGATGAAATTTTGAAGCATAAGCTAATGGAAAAGCAGAAATATCCAATTGACCTGTTGTCATTGGTTTCCACTGTTCTTTAGGTTTATACAAAGATTTAGCTGGATAGATTCTGATATCTATTCCAACATTTGCTTTTTTAACCTCGTCAGCAATGATTTGAACCATTTCGTGACGTGGGTCATATGATCCATCAGCTCTTTGAGTGCCTGGCCATTGGTGACTTGCTTTTAGCGTAACTGCATAAGCAGAACCAATAGTAGTAAAAACAAAAACTAATGAAGTTAAATATAAAGATATTTTTTTTAACATTATTATTTCCCTCTATTGTTAATTTTTAATAATTCAATTAAAGTGAACTTATTAATAAGAGTCAAGTCGTCAAAAACTCAAATTATTTGTTAAAATATGGATGGACCTTTAAAAAATTTGTTAGTTGTTGATTTAACTAGAGTATTAGTTGGTCCTTATTGCACTATGATACTCTCAGATCTTGGTGCAAGAGTGATCAAAATAGAAGCACCTGAGATAGGTGATGATTCTCGAAAGTTTGGACCATTTATAGAGAGTTATTCAGCTTATTTCATGTCATTAAATAGGGGCAAGGAAAGTATTGCTCTCAATTTAAAAAATGCCGATGACAAAAAAATTTTTAATAAAATTTTATCTAAAGCAGATGTTTTAGTAGAAAACTTTAAACCAGGTACCTTAGAAAAATGGGGGTATGGATGGAAAGAAATAAATAAAAAATATCCTAAACTAATTTATGCCTCCGCTTCTGGATTTGGTCAAACTGGTCCTCTGAAAGAGTTACCAGCTTATGATATGGTGGTACAAGGTATGGGGGGCTTAATGAGTGTAACTGGTCAACCCAACTCAGAACCTACACGTGTTGGAACTTCTATAGGGGATATTACAGCAGGATTATTTACAGCAATTGGAATCAATGCTGCACTTTATGATAGAAAAAAAACTGGAAGAGGAATGTATATCGATGTTTCAATGCTTGATTGTCAAATAGCAATTTTAGAAAATGCAATAGCAAGATATTTGTCCAAAAATGAAATTCCTAAGCCTATGGGATCACGTCATCCATCTATTGCCCCTTTCGAAGCTTTTAAAACTAAAGATAGTCATATTATAATTGCTGCAGGTAACGATAAATTATTTGAAAAACTTTGCAATATTCTAGATATGCCAGAATTAAATAATGATCCAAAATTTTCCGATAATTCATCTAGAGCTAAGCATATGGATGATTTGAAAAAAATTCTTGAAGATAAATTAAAGATTAAAGAAACAAATGAATGGGTAAAGACAATGGAAAAAGAAAAAAATTCCTTGTGGTCCAATATTTAATATTAAAGAGGCAGTCGAAAATCCTCAGATAGAATCTAGAAATATGATTGTCAAAGCTTATCACAAAGTAATTGGTGATTTTAAATTAGCTGGAAATCCAATAAAAATGTCATCCTATAAAGATGAGAAAACAAGGGGAGATATTCCAGATCTTGACGAACATCGAGAAAAAATATTAAAAGAATTTGGTTAAAAATAATTTATAGTATTAGAAAATTATGTTAGATAAAAAAAAATTTTATATCAATGGAAAATGGGTAAACCCTATCAATCAAAATAGCTTTGATGTTATAAACCCATCTACAGAGGAAATTTGTGCTGTAATTTCACTTGGTAGTTCAGCTGATACTAATCTAGCTGTAAAATCTGCAAAACAATCTTTTGAGACTTGGAAGGATACTACTAAAGATCAAAGAATACAGTTGTTAGAAAAATTACTAGAAATTTATAATTCTAGATGGGATGAAATGACAAATGCTATTTCAACAGAATTAGGTTGTCCTAAGGACTGGTGTTCAGCAAACCAAACTTCATCTGGTGCATCTCATATAGAAGATTTTATAAAAAGATTAAAAGAATTTAATTTTGAACCTGGGTTTGGAAAAGATTCTGTAAATCATATTATTTATGAACCCATTGGCGTTTGTGGTTTAATAACACCTTGGAATTGGCCAATAAATCAAATTGCCTTAAAAGTTATACCTGCACTTGCAACAGGTTGTACAATGGTCTTAAAACCATCTGAAATTGCACCTCTTTCTGGAATGTTATTTGCTGAGATGATACATGAAGCTGGTTTTCCTGCTGGAGTTTTCAATTTAGTAAACGGAGATGGTTTAGGTGTAGGTACAGATTTATCAAAACATCCAGATGTTGATATGGTTTCTTTTACTGGATCTACAAGAGCAGGTAAATTGATTACCAAAAATGCAGCAGAGTCAATTAAAAGAGTGTGTCTAGAACTTGGTGGTAAAGGCGGAAATATTGTTTTTGCAGACTCTTATCCTGATGCTGTTAGAGATGGCATAAGAAACGTTATGAGCAATTCTGGTCAATCATGTGACGCTCCTACAAGAATGTTAGTTGAAAAATCTATTTATAACAGAGCCATAAAAGAGGCCGCAGATGAAGCAAATAAAATTAAAGTTGATTTAGCGAGTAAATCAGGCGAACACATAGGTCCAGTCATTTCAAAAGTCCAATTCGATAAAATTCAAAGTTTAATAAGAAGTGGAATACAAGAAGGAGCAACATTAGTTGCGGGTGGTCCTGATAAACCAGAAGATTTTAAAAGGGGATACTTTATTAAACCAACAGTATTCACAGATGTTAAAAATTCTATGAGAGTTGCTAAAGAAGAGATTTTTGGCCCTGTTTTATCAATTATTCCATTTGAGAATGAAGAGGAGGCTATCAAAATAACTAACGATACAGAGTATGGATTAGGAAATTATTTACAAACTGAAGATAAAGAAAAAGCAAAAAGAGTTTCAAAGAAATTAAGAGCTGGAATAATTTATGTAAACAATAAACCAGCAGACTCTGGAACTCCTTTTGGCGGATACAGACAATCAGGAAATGGTCGTGAGGGAGGTACTTGGGGTTTACATGAGTACCTTGAAGTTAAAACGATTACTGAATGGAATAAATAATTTTATTTAAAAAAAAATTATGATTGGATATGTAATGGTTGGAACTAATGATCTAGATAGATCAATTAAATTTTATGATGAGCTCTTTAAAGTAATTGGCTTAAAGAGAACTGATACAGACGATGTATGTGCTGGATATATATCCGAGGGCGGATCTGGGTCAATAGAATTTTATATTACTAAACCATTTAATAAAGAAAGAGCTACTTTTGGGAACGGTGCTCAAGTATCTTTTATAGTAAACAACAGAAATATAGTTGATAAATTTCATGAGCTAGGCTTAAAATTAGGAGCACAAAGTGAAGGATCGGGTGGTGAAAGACCAGAAGGATCCGGGGTTTATTACTCTTATCTTCGTGATTTAGACGGAAATAAAATCTGTGCTTTCACAAACAGTAAAATTTAATGTCATATAAATTTATCAAAGATAAATTAGATAATAATAAATTAGTAATTTTAGACGGAGCAATGGGTTCCGAACTTGAAAAAAAAGGAGCTCAAATGGACAAAAATCTTTGGTGCGGTACATGTTCAGTTGAATTTCCAGAACTAGTTAAAGAAGTTCATCAAGATTATATTGAAGCTGGCTCAGACGTGATAACCACTAATACATATGCTTGCACACCTATTTCAATGAAGAATTATGGGATGGAAAACTCTATTAAAGAATTCAATAAAAAAAGTGTTCAATTGGGAAAGAAAGCAATTGAAGATTCAAAAAAAAAAGTAGCTTTAGCAGGAAGTGTATCGGCATCAGGTAGTTTTTATAAACTTGGTCTTAAAGCAATGATACCTGGATTTAATGAACAAATAAAAATTTTAACTGAAGAAGGTGTGGATTTAATTATTTTAGAAGCAATGTCTTCACAAGCAGATATTGTTCAAACAATGATAGAATGTTCAGCAAAAGTTAATATACCTGTGTGGCTTTCAATTTCTTGCGTAATAGACAAAAAGACTAATAATTTGATGCTTGGATATAATGATACTGTTGACGAACCTCCAGAAGTTTATGAAGATTTAGAAAAATCTATAAAAAGATTCAGCACAATACACAAAGGTCCAATTTTGATTGCTCATTCTGATATTGATGTCACTGGTAAAGCTATAAATGTTGCAAAGAATATTTATAACGGAACAATTGGTGCTTATCCAAATATAGGCTTTTATGAAAAACCTCATTGGAAATCTGATGATAATTTAAGTCCCGAGGATTATTTAAATGAGGTGAAATCATGGGTGCAAAATGGATCACAAATAGTTGGAGGATGTTGCGGTGTGGGAGTAAATCTTATAAAGCCATTATCGTTACTAAAATAATGAACAATACAAAAAATATTTTTAATAAAGCTATATTTGAAATTCAAAAGTTATGGGCTGATAATAAAGAGTTGTCAAATTTTGTAAATTTTCCAAATAATTTAATTTTAAATAGTGTAAAATCTCAAAAGGCTCCTGTTACCGATAAACTTTATAATTGGAATCAAAATTTAAACACAAATCTTGAAGAATTACATACAACAATAAGTAATTTATCACCTCACGTTAATTGGGAACATGGATATAATGAAAAAGAGGTTGGTAAAGATTTTTTAAATAAATACGGTTTTTTTGAATTAATAGGACCATCTGGACATTTTAAAACAAAAGAGATGGCACTGTATGTGAATTTTTTAGATAAAAATACTTATTATCCATGGCACAATCACGAAGCTGAAGAATTATACTTTATTGTATCTGGCGAAGCTAAATTCGAAAGTAAAGATCAAGATTCAGAAATATTATCTTCTACAAAAACTAGACTTCATAAAAGTTATCAACCTCACGCTATTACAACCTCAAATCAGCAAATTTTAAGTTTTGTAATTTGGAAAAATAAATTTGAAAATGTTTCAAAAATGATCAATCAATAGATTATACAATATGACTGATAAAAAATTAGAAGCAGATCTTAATCCAGATCTGGTTGTATTAGAGGATAATAAACCAAAATGGTATTTACCTAAAACACGAAGAGAGGGTTATCGAAATCTTCATAAGATAAATAGATTCGGTTTATTATTTCGATCAGATTTAGTTTTAAAATTATCAAAAAATTATAATAATAAAATAGAAAAAATACCATCTGTAAAAAATATGATCAGTAATAAATATTTTTGCTCTTTACTTGTGGGGAAAGATCAAAATATATTATTTGAAAAATATGCTGAAGATTTTTCAGAAACACAACCTCAAACAATAATGTCTATTACTAAAATGTTTGTTAACTTGTTTATAGGAGAACTAGTAGACCAAAAAATAATTAATCTTAACAATAAAATTTCTGATTATCTCCCTAATATTGGTAGTGGTTATGCCTCAGCAACTATTCAAAACGTTTTGGATATGAATATTCAAAATTCGTACAGTGAAGATTATACAGATCCTTTCACCTCTTCTTTTTTACATGAACCAATTTGTGGATGGCGACTTCCAGAAAATTTAGATCAGAAAATGGGACAGGAGGAATATTTAAATACTATTAAATCAAATAGAGATAATGATTTATCAAATAGCTCTGAATTTTCTCACTACAAATCAGCAAATACAGATGTGATAGGGATTTTGATAGAAAAAGTTAGTGGAAAACCATTAAAAGAATGGTTGTTAGATGCGGTTGAAGCTGCTGGATTTGAAGATGCCTTATACATGGGAACTGATAGATACGGAATGCCTTGGATTTCAGGTGGTGGATGCTTAATTTCAAGAGATTTTTTAAGATACGGTCTTTTATTCGCTAGGAAGGGTAAAGGAGTAGGAAATAGGCAAATTGGATCACCAACATTTTTTGATCAAACATTAAAAAATAAAGGAACAATTTATATGAAGTTATCAGATAATAAATCTTTATATTATTCAAATTCTACAATGAAGACAGGTGACTGGATAGGTCACTCTGGTTTAGGTGGTCAATTCTTAGCAATAAATTTAAAAACTGGTGTAGTTGCCTCATATTTTTCAGTGATAGACACAAAATCAGGCACAGATGATGAATACAAAAAAAATATGATAAATATGCTGGATGAAATAGTTAATAAAAATTTTTAAAACTAATTTTTCTAAATTTTATTTATTTTTTCTGCTATTAATATTTTTCTTTGCATTTCTCTAAGAACAGGTTTTTCAATAAGCTTTCCATCAATAACTACTAAGCCTGTGTTAGACTCATTGAATTGATCTACAATTTTTTTAGCTTTCATAATTTCTTCTTTAGAAGGTGTAAAAATTTCATTTAAAATGTTTATTTGTTTTGGATGAATAGACCCCTTTCCTGTAAATCCCAAATCTCTCACTAACTCTGATTCTTTTTTCATCCCATCCATATCATCTAAATCTAAATAAGGTACATCTATTACATCTACCCCAACACTAGCTCCTGCATGTACTAATTTAGATCTTGCGTATATTAAATTCTTATACTCATTTGGAACTCTAAGTTCTGCAGCCATATCAACTCCTCCAAAGTATAATGCAACTATTCTTTTACTGGCATGAGCAATTTCATAAATACTTTCAAGTGCTTCGTTGGTCTCCATTATCACATGGAGATCTGTATCTAATCCACTATCTGTCAGTAAATCATCTATAAAAGTTATCTCATCTGGTGTTTTAACTTTAGGCAGCATTAATGCTTTAACTGGTAATTTACTAGAAATAAAAGCCTCTAGATCCAAGAGACCAAACTTAGTTCTTTGACAATTTACTCTTACAACTAACTCCACCCCACTTTTAACCTCAAGATTTTTAAGAGCCTCGATAGTATTTTTTCTTGCTTCGTTTTTATCTTTGATTGCTATTCCATCTTCTAATTCAATACAAACCATATCTGCACCTGATGTGATAGCTTTTGGAAACATTTCAGGTTTAAGACCTGGTGTAAAAATAAAACTACGTCTTACATTTATTTTATTTGAATTCATTGAATTACTATATCTCATTATTTAAAATGTTATTAATTTTTTTTAAACTCGTCATTATTTGCTTACATCTTCTTTTGGAGACAGAACAACAGCCACTATTCCTCCAATAATTATTAAAGAACAACCAGTGACTTGACGCCAACCAAATGGTTCATCAGTAAGAATGCTTGAGCTTACAGCGCCTACTATGATTTCTGATAAAAACAGAATTGAGCATATCCCTGCTCCTATTTGAGTTGGTGCCCAAAGAATAACAATACCAGTGGGAATAAAATAAAAAATTGATAGAAGAATTAAGAAAGTGGTCATTCCAACAAATGCATCACGGGTTGGTACAGGACCAAGATAGTCTACGAGTAAAAGACCTGCCACAATATTGAATAATGTTCCATAAAAGAAAAAACCAAAAATAATTGGGAATACTCCGTCAGTTTTGATAACCTCAAGCCTAATCATTCCTCCAGCAAACATAATCCCACCTAAAAGAGCTATCCAATCTCCTGCATTTACTGGTAAAGGAATTTTACCACCCTGTCCAAATACTACCCATAATCCCCCTAGTGCTAAACTTAAGCTTAAAATTCTTTGCCAACCATGTTTCTTCTTTAAGAAAATTATTTCAAAAATAGTTGTCCAAACGGGCGTCATATAAAACATTATCAAGGCTCTTACTACATCCGTTAATAAAAAACTTAACGCGTATAGTATAAAACCTCCGCCAATTAAAATTCCCATAGCTGGGAGTTCTAATCCTGTGCCTTTTCTTTTGCTTAATCTCCAAATAGCAATAGGTAATAGTATCAATGTACCTATTATCATTTGAGAAATTGTGCCCCAACCTCCCGTCAGACCACCATCCTCAAGTATCCTTTGGGGTAACCAATATATTCCCCAAGCTCCTGCTGATATAGCTAGAGCAATTGAAATCTTATAATGGTGAGGGTGTCTCATATTAACTAATTAAATTTAGGTTTAATCTTACTATAATTAAAAGCTATTTCATATTTACTTACAAAAGAAAATAACTTCAAATCATCCTTGTTCCTTGCAATGATTTGCATCCCCATTGGCAAACCGTTTCTATTAAAACCTACCGGAATTGTAAAAGTAGGAAGATCTAAAAGACTAGATAGAATGAAAACCTCTAACCATCGATGATATGTATCTAATTCAATATTATTTATACTCGTTGGAAATTGTAAATTCTTATCAAAAGGAAAAATTTGGGCTGATGGTAACGCTAAGAAATCAAAATTCCCAAAAATTAAATCTATTTGATTTAGACATTTTTGTTTTTGATCAATAGCTAATTGTAAATCTTCTGAATTTATTTCCTGACCTTTTTTATATTCCCAAATTGCTTGATACGTCATAGAGTCAATATCTGAAATATTCATAGCTAACGTATCTTCATATATACTTTTTGCTCTTAATGTTGTCCAACTTCTCCACAAAAAATCATTGTTTATTTTAGGTTTAATGTCTTCTACTTTAATGTTCATTTTTTCTAATTCCCTCAATTTGTTTTCACAAATTTCCAGTATTTCTTTTTCTATATTGTACTCTCCATTCATATTTGATAACCATCCAATTCTGAATGCAGAAAATTCTTTATCACTTATATTTTGATTTTTAAATAACCCATCTAAGTCAAATGAAAATCTATCTAATAGATCACTTCCAACGATTTCATCTAATAAAATCGACATATCATTTGGATTTTTTGCAAAACATCCTGGTGTTGTAAGTATTGGTAGATTATTTTTTTTTCCTGTATGGTCTACTGGAATTAAACCTGGTGTTGGTCTAAAGCCATAAATATTTGCATAAGCAGCAGGTCCACGACATGATCCCATTTGATCTGTGCCATCAGCAAATGGTAATAGTCCTGCTGCAACAGCTGAGCTTGCACCACCACTTGATCCTGCTGCAGATTTTGATGGATCATAAACATTTGAGGTTGGTCCAAAAAGTCTATTAATTGTATGCCCACCTACACCGAGCTCTGCAGTATTTGTTTTTCCAATAATTATTGCACCTTTATCAATTAATCGATTTACAAATAAAGAATTTT
>CACGKR010000010.1 GCA_902573705.1 uncultured Pelagibacteraceae bacterium | reverse complement strand
AACCATGGATTTTTTCGAGGTTTTTTAAATTATTAAAGTTAACATTATCTATGGATTTTTTAATCAATTCCAAGTCTGTTTCTAAATCTATTATGTGATTTAAATAATCAATAATTTCTAAGAAAGTTTCTTCTGGCTTATCTATTAAGTCTTCATATTTTACTATTATTTTTTTTAAAGGAAAATTTTTCCAAGAATTATAATGGTTTGACCAACTAGTTATTAATGTTCTGTCTAAATTATCCGGTGTTTTTTCAACAAGATTTGGATTAATCATATGATTAGTTATTTCTTTTAAATCGACATCAAGATGTGACGAATAAGAGATGGCAACATCTCTTGGATCTCTAATTACATATATTAGACCAATTGTATTTTCTAGATTAGTGAAACTATAATTCTTAACATTAATTAAAGCGTTATGTGTTTTTAAAAATGTAAATTTTTTTTGGTTAATAATATTTCTTTGAAAATTATTCCAGTTCTCTGCCATATGTGTGAATTTATATTTTCCGTATCTCTCCCTTAAAAAATTAATCTCGGGGTCAGATGGAAAAGCTCTTATTTGATCTAAATGTGAAAAATTAAACTTTTCACCTTTTGTGTAAACGTAAGAGCTCAGAAATGATCTCACCCAGGTATTACCACTCTTTGGATATGATGCAATCCAGATAATCATTAATTATTAAAACAGATTCATAACAAATATACATCAAAAAAAATTAAGCTATAATAATGTCATGACAATATACGCTTTATCAACTGGTCCAGGGACTTCAGGTGTTGCAATTATCAGAATATCTGGCCCAGATGCATCAAGAGTGCTCGAATTATTGACTGGAAAGGAAATGCCAGCCCCAAGGTTAGCAACATTGAGAAAAATAAACAATATCAACACTTCTGAGCTGATTGATGAAGGGATAATTTTATGGTTTCCTGGGCCTCAGAGCTATACAGGTGAGGATATGGCAGAAATTCATATTCATGGAAGCAAAGCAGGTATTTTAGCAGTTCAAAACGAGATTTCAAAAATAAAAAATTGTCGTTTGGCGGAACCTGGCGAATTTACAAAACTAGCTTTTCAAAATGAGAAGATAAATCTGTTAAAAGCAGAAAGTATAGCTGACTTGATTTCCGCAGAAACCGAAATTCAAAGATTGCAAGCTATAAAAATGATGAGAGGAAAATCTTCTGAAAAATTTAATGAATTAAGAGAAAAATTATTAAAAATTTTGTCATTCGTTGAAGCAAAAATAGATTTTCCCGAGGAAGATTTACCAGATGAAAATTTAAAAAAGATAAAAGAAGATTCTTCTTATGTTTTAAATGAGATTAAGAAAATTTTGAATGATCAAAAAGTTGGGGAGATAATTCGCGAAGGTTTTAAAATAGCAATCGTGGGTCCAAGCAATGCTGGTAAGTCCAGTCTTTTGAATAATTTATCAAACAGGGAAGTTGCTATAGTCTCTGAAATTGCCGGCACCACAAGAGATGTTGTAGAAACACATTTAAACATAGATGGTTATCCAGTTATAATTTCAGATACAGCAGGCATAAGAGAATCAAAGGATGAAATTGAAAAAAAAGGGATAAAATTATCATTAAAAAAAGCTGAAAACGCTGATTTAAAGCTAGTGGTAGTGGATGCTAAAAGTATTGATTTAAGCGGATTTTTGAATGATTTATTAAAAAAAGATGCTATTCTAGTTATAAACAAATCCGATCTGTTGAAAGAAAAATTAGACTCTGAAATTTCTAAATTTAATCATGTTTTAATTTCACTCAAAGACAATTTAAATATAGACAAATTAATTTTAAAAATTAAAAATAATTTAGAAAATAAATTTATATCTGAAGAAGATATCCTAATTACAAGAGAAAGGCACAGACAACATTTGCTACAGTGCGTTGATCACTTGAATAATTTTTCAGATAAAAATGATAAAAAAGATTTTGATAAAGGTGCTGAGGATCTAAGGTTAGCTACAAGACAATTAGGTATGATTGTCGGTAAAGTCGATGTAGAAGAGATATTAGGCAGTATTTTCAACGATTTTTGTATCGGTAAGTAATAGCTGTTTTATGGGGTTTTTTTCAAGTTTTTTACTGATTTTCGTTGATAAATAACACTTTTTAAGAAAAAAAACAGAAATCTTGTAAATATTCTAATCGAATATAAATTTAGTCTATGAATAAAGATTTTCAATTTGATGTAGTTGTTATCGGCGGTGGTCATGCTGGTTGTGAAGCTGCAGCAGCTTCAGCAAGGCTTGGTGTAAATACCGCTTTGTTTACACATAACAAAAATACAATCGGAGAAATGTCATGCAATCCAGCTATAGGTGGTCTAGGTAAAGGTCACCTGGTTAGAGAAATTGATGCTTTAGATGGTGTTATGGGAGAGGTAGCAGACAAGTCTGGAATACAATTTAGATTATTAAATAGAAGTAGAGGACCTGCAGTTAGAGGACCCCGAACTCAGTCTGACAGATCACTATATCGTAAATATATGCAAGAAAAACTTGTAAACTATTGTAATTTAAGCATTTTTTCTGATCCTGTAGTAAAGTTTATTTTCGAAAATAGCCAAATAAGTGGGTTTAAAACACTTAATGGTAACAAAGTGAGTTGTAACAATTTAATCTTAACAACAGGCACTTTTTTGAATGGCTTGATACACATAGGCGATGAAAAAACTCCTGCTGGACGATTTAATGAAAAACCGAGTACAGGTTTAAGTGAACAATTAGAAAAGTATAATTTCAAAATTGGAAGATTAAAAACAGGCACACCTCCTAGATTAGACTCTAGAACAATTAATTTTGAAAATTTGGAAAAACAGTTTGCCGATGAAGATCCATATTTTTTTTCTTTTCTGACCAAAAAAAATTTAAACAAGCAGGTTTCTTGTTCGATGACTTATACAAATGAAAAAGTTCATAAAATAATTGAAAAGAATTTATCTAAAAGTGCAATGTACTCTGGAAGCATACAAGGTGTTGGTCCTAGATATTGCCCCTCTATTGAGGATAAAATAGTAAAATTTGCTGATAAGACTAGACATCAAATATTTTTAGAGCCTGAAGGTCTAAATGATCATACTATTTACCCTAATGGCATATCCACGTCTCTACCTGAGGTTGTGCAACACGAAATACTTAATAATATCAGTGGTTTAGAGAATGTAAAAGTAATTAGACCAGGTTATGCTATAGAATACGACTATATTGATCCAAGGGAGCTCTTTTTAACACTGGAGACAAAAAAAATAAAAAATCTTTATCTCGCCGGTCAAATTAATGGAACTACAGGTTATGAGGAAGCTGCTGCTCAAGGCCTTATAGCAGGAATTAATGCTGCTTTATCTTTAAAGAATATGGAACCTTTTATTTTAGATAGATCAGATGCTTACATTGGCGTTATGATAGATGACTTAGTTACCAAAGGTGTTGCTGAGCCTTATAGAATGTTTACATCACGAGCAGAATATAGACTAAGTCTTAGGTCAGATAATGCAGACTTAAGGCTTACCCATAAAGGAATTAAAATTGGTTTAATAACAGAAAATAGAAAACAACTCTTTGAGGACAAATTTAATAAATTAAGCAAAATATCTCTTCAAATGTCTAATTTAAACATTTCACCCTCTAAAGCAGACAAATTCGGAATAAAAATAGCGAAAGACGGTGTTTTTAGATCTGCAGAAGAAATTCTTACTCAAAAAAGTGTTGATATGAGAAAAATTAGGAATATTTGGCCTGAAATTGCTAATTTTGGGAATGAAATTGATGAGCAGATTGAGATCAACTCTCATTACAGAGGATATTTAAAGAAACAAAAGGCCGATATTTTAGCTTTTAAACGAGATGAGAATTTAACAATACCAGATAATATTGATTATGATCAATTTTCAGGCCTTTCCAATGAAGTAAAAGCCAAATTTAAAGAAATAAGGCCTAAAACTATGGGTCAGGCCTTAAGAATCGACGGAATAACACCTGCAGCCGTATATATTTTGTTGTCACACGTCAAAAGAAAGTCTATTAAGCATATAGCTTAATGGGTAACTTAATTTTAAATTCTTATTCCAAAATTTCCAATTTGAATGTTTCACGTGAAACTTGTAATGAGCTTGAGAGCTTAATTACGATGATACTGGAAAAAAATCAGAAAATTAACATTATAAGTAAAAAAATGTATGAAAAAGAGGCAATAAGAGAGCGCCATATAATAGATTCTGCACAAATAATTGATTTTGTTGATTTAAATTATAATACAACCTCAGATTTAGGTACAGGAGGTGGAATGCCTGGATTAATAGTGGCTATAGTGATGAAAAAAATTAAAAATAACATGAAAGTAAACCTTTATGAAAAAAGCTACCACAAATGTGTTTTCCTGAGAGAAGTTTCAAAAAAATTAAATTTAAATACAGAAATAATTCATAAAGATATCTTTTTACTTAAAAATATTGAAACAGGAACAATTATGTCAAGGGCATTTAAGCCAATGCCTGTCATTTTAAACTTAGTTAATGAAAATTTTAGAAAATATAAAAATATTATTTTTTTCATGGGAAGTAGTGGAAGAAAAACTCTAAATGAAGCTCTTCAGGAATGGGATTTAGATTATGAAGAAAAAAAAAGTTTAACGAGTAACGACTCATTTATATTAAATATTAAAAAAATTAAAAAAAAAGTTTCATGAAAATTATTTCAATTATAAATCAAAAGGGTGGGGTTGGAAAAACAACAACAGTAATTAATTTAGCGTCCGCGTTATCCCAACTTGGAAAAAAAATTTTAGTAATCGATTTAGATCCTCAAGGGAATGCTACTACAGGACTGGGATTATCCAACACCTCTCAATCTGATCAGACAATTTATGGAATTCTTAATGGCACAATGTCAATTTCAAACGTAATTAAAAAAACAGACTTTCAAAATCTTGATTTAATATCATCCAATGTAGATTTATCTGGATTAGAGGTGGAGACGGCTGGGGACAGCGATAGAGCCTTCATACTTAAGGCTAAATTAACCACGTATTTAAACGATTCTAGAGGATTATATGATTATATACTTATAGACTGTCCTCCCTCTTTAAGCCTATTAACAGTAATGGCCTTAGTATCTTCTAATTCATTGCTTGTGCCACTTCAAACGGAATTTTTTGCATTAGAGGGACTTACACAGCTAATGAAGACGATTGAGAGAATTAAAACTAATTTAAATCCTGATTTGGAAATTCAGGGCATACTTCTAACTATGTATGATCGAAGAAACAAACTTTCATCGCAGGTTGAACAAGAAGCAAGAGATTATTTTAAAGACAAAGTTTATCAAACGGTAATACCTCGAAACGTAAGATTATCTGAAGCGCCATCGCACGGAATTCCAGTTTTGATTTATGATAAAAATTGTCCAGGTAGCAAATCCTATTATAGTTTTACTGATGAGTTTATGACACGGGAAAATAAAATTGGGAGTGCAGCATAATGAACAAAATTAAAAAAGGACTGGGGAGAGGATTATCTTCCTTAATCGGTGAAACTAAGGTTGAGAATAAAACAAATAACCTAAGTTTAGCTGAGATAGTTCCTAATAAATATCAACCAAGAAAAAATTTTGATGAAGAAAACTTAAATGATTTAGTTAATTCAATAAAAGAACATGGAGTTATTCAGCCAATTATAGTTAGAAAATCTAATACGAACAATTCTAAATATGAGATTATAGCTGGAGAAAGAAGATGGCTGGCGTCACAAAAAGCAGGACTTCATGAAATTCCTGTAGTTGTTACAGAGGCTGATGATCTAAAATCTTTAGAATTTGCAATTGTTGAAAACGTTCAGAGACACGATCTAAATCCATTAGAGGAAGCGCAAGGTTATAAAAGATTGATAGATGAGTTTGCATATGATCAGGATAAAGTCTCTAAGTTTATTGGAAAGAGCAGAAGCTATATTACTAATTCTTTGAGAATTCTGTCTTTACCTCAAGATGTATTAAAATTTATAGAAGAAAAAAAGATTAGTGCAGGGCATGCTAAAATTCTTGTAGGTTTAGAAAACGCATCATTTGTAGCCAATAAGATTATTGAAAAGAAGTTGTCTGTTCGTCAAGCAGAAAATTTCGTTAAAATTTTTAAGAAAAAATTCTCATCTAACAGAACTTCAAAAGACCCTAATATTAAAAATTTAGAAGCATCAATTTCAGAAAAAACAGGTTTAAATGTTATTATTAAAAATAACAAAAAAAATAAGGGAACAATTACTTTTTCATATCATGATGTAGATCAATTAAATAAAATTATTGATTTAATTAAAGCGAATTATTAACAACAGCACTTTGTTCTATAATAAAATTTGTAATTATGTTAGTTGAAATTGAAGGGTTTTTTTTTAATGTTAATTCCAAATTATTAGTTTTAACTATTAAATCATTAATCTTTTGATAGCTTAATATCCCAACTTGTTTTTTTAATATTTCTTTTTCTTTCCAAAAAATTGGGGGTTTAAAATTATTGATTACATTTTCAATGTTATCTTTAATTTTAACTTGAGATTTAATTTTTAATAATCTTTTGAGTTTAATAAGAAAAATTCTTAGTATTAAAATAGAGTCCTCGGGTGCAAAATTATTTTCATTTAAAATGTATAAAGTTTTTTTTAAATTTTTAGCAAGGGCATTATCAACCAATTCATTGAAATTCAGATTTTCACTTAAATTTGTTAATCTAAATATATCTTCTATATCAATTTTTTTTTTATTTTTTGAAAAACTTTCTATTTTTTGAAGTTCATTATAAAGGTTAATTCTATCACCACCACATCTTTGGACAATTAAATTTATACTTTGGTTTGATAGTAGAATTTTTTTTTCTTTTAAAAAATTTTGTATAATTAAAACTAATGATCTTTCGTTATCTTCGTAAAATGGAACACAAATTGTGTTTTTATTTTTTTCAAAAAAGTTTCTTAATTTTGATTTTTTTTCTAAAGCACCACTAGTTAATATAATTGCCAAATCTTCAATATTTTTTTCAATTATTTCGTCTATTATCTTAAGTATCTTGTCAGTTGATCTTGAAATAATTATTAATTTTTCATTTTCAAAAAATGATTTATTTAAAATCTTTTCTTTAAAATTATCTAGATTATTTATTACTTCGCTCTCATCGTAGGTAAAAACTTTTTTATATAAAATTGGTTTTAAATTGTTTTTAATAACCTCTTTTATTAATCCACTATTATTTCCATATAACAAGAAAAATTTATTATTTTGTTTTATATTCTTGTTTAATTCAAAATGTTTTACGATCATTTTAGGCTCAAATAAATATCTATTTGTTCAATAATTTTATCTACAAGATTATTTTTAACTTCATCTTGATATTTTGCTAAGTCAAATTTGTTATTTTTATTATTGTATGAAAAACCTTCGCTAAACATTCTTTCTTTGATAATTTTATTTTCATTTAAAATTGTGAGTTTAATTTTAACAATTGTTTTTAAGGTGGTCACTCTTCCCTTTGAATCCTTTGAAGTTTCAATTACGCTTTTTTCACTCTTTAATAATAGATCATCAAGTTTTTCTTCACTTCTGTCTTCTTTAATTGAGATAAAAGATACAATTCTTCTGTTTATTTCCTTATCTCCAATCAATTCAACCTTATTAAAAATTAAATTAGAGCTGTTTTGATTTACATAAATAGGTTGATAGCCACAATTTGATATAAAAAAAAATATGATAATTATAAATTTTTTCATTTTTTAACAATAATATTTATTAATTTATCTTGTACATAAATTGTTTTAATTATTTCATTATCTTTAATGTATTTCTCAACTAATTTCATTTCTTTTATTTTTTTAATTAAGTTTTTTTCATTCTCACCTCTTAAAACTGAAATTGTATTTCTTTTTTTTCCATTTATTTGAATGACTATAATCTTTTCATCAGTTTCAATCGTTTCTTTTTTTACAACTGGCCATACAAGTTTATTTATTTTATTTATTTTTGCTAAAAGTTCATTTGTAATATGAGGTATCATTGGTGACATAACTATTAAAATCTTTAAAAAATTATCTTCTAAATTTTTATAGTTCTCTTCCTTATTAATTATCTTACTGTAAAAATTGTAAACTTCATGAAATACAGCAACTATTACATTATATCTAAATTTATCTAATGCTATATTGATTCTATGAATTGATTGGTTAGTAAATATTTCTATTTCACTATTAATAGATGTTTGTTTGTTTTCTAAAATTTTTAGAATTTTCTCACTTAATGACCAAAATTTTTGAATGAACTTATAAGCAGATGACATACCGCTCTCTGACCATTGAATATCTTTCTCTGGAGGACTATCAGACAATATAAATAATCTGACAGCATCAGCACCATAAGTTTCAATCATTTTTTCTGGATCAATTGTGTTTTTTTTGGACTTAGACATTGACTCTGATGGTCCAACAATCACAGACTCTCTTTTATTGCTTTTAATAAAAAAATTCTTACCATCCTCAGAAATAACTTCTTCTGGGCTTAACCAATTATTATTTTTATCTTTATAGGTTTCATGACAAACCATTCCTTGTGTGAAAAGTCCTTCAAATGGTTCATTTATATTAATTTTATCATTATTTAAGGCAATGGCTCTAGTGAAAAATCTTGAATAAAGTAGATGTAATATAGCATGCTCAACACCACCAATATATTGATCTACTGGCATCCAATATTTTATATCATTCTTATCAAAAGGGTAAATTTCATTATTTGATGAACAAAATCTTAAAAAATACCAGGATGAGTCGACAAATGTATCAAGAGTATCAGTTTCTCTAGTACATTTTTTTCCATTGATAGTTATATTTTTCCATTCTTCATGTGCGTCTAAAGGATTTCCAGTAGTGTTTAAATCAATATCTTTTGGTAATTGGACTGGAAGATCGCTATCGGGGATTTTTACAATTTCATTTTTTTTCGTCATAAGCTATTGGTATGGGGCAACCCCAATATCGTTGACGAGAAATTCCCCAATCTTTTAATCTGAAGTTCGTCTTTTTATTTCCTATTTTTCTTTTTTCTAAAATTTTAATTGTTTCATTTATTGAATTTTCTGGAACAGAAAGCCCATTAAGAAAGTCAGAATTAATAACTGTTCCCGATCCTGTATATGCTTCGGCATCTACTTTAAATGAGTCAGGTTGGTCATTAGGTTTTACAACAGTTTTAATTTCCAAGTTATATTTTTTAGCAAAATCAAAATCTCTTTGATCATGTGCTGGACATCCAAAAACTGCACCAAAACCATAATCCATTAAGACAAAGTTAGCAAAATAAACTGGTACTTTTATTTTTTCATTTAATGGATTGATCGCTAATAATTCTGTTTTGAAACCAATTTTTTCTGCTTGCGCAATAGACTCTTCTGTGGTCCCGGCTTTTGAACAATTGTCCTTAAAATCATTGAATTTTAGATTATTTTCGTAATATTTTGATAAAGGATGATCAACTGAAAGAGCTAAAAATGAAAAACCAAAAAGAGTATCTGGTCTAGTAGTATAACATTTTATCTTATTTATTTTCTCTGAACCTTCAATTTTAAAATCTATTTCACATCCAAAAGATTTACCAATCCAATTTTTTTGCATAATTTTAACTTTATCTGGCCAATTATGAAGGTTATCTAAATCATTAAGTAACTCTTCTGAGAAATTTGAAATATTAAAAAACCATTGATTTAATTTTTTCCTCTCAACTTGTGCTCCAGATCTCCAACCTTTACCCTCAATTACCTGTTCATTTGCAAGCACTGTTTTGTCAATTGGATCCCAGTTCACATAACTTTCCCTTCGATAAACTAAACCTTTGTCATAAAGTTCTAAGAAAATTTTTTGTTGATGTTTATAATAATCAGGGGAACATGTTGAAATTTCTCTTTCCCAATCAATTGATAGTCCAAGTTTTTTCAATTGATTTTTCATTGTTTGAATATTTTCTTCAGTCCATTGTTTTGGACTTAAATTATTTTCACGGGCAGCATTTTCTGCTGGCATACCAAAAGAATCCCACCCCATTGGATGAAGAACATTAAATCCTTGTAAAATTTTGTAACGCGCCAAAACATCTCCAATAGTATAATTTCTCACATGTCCCATATGAATTTTTCCCGATGGGTAAGGAAACATTTCAAGGCAATAAAATTTTTTTTTATTTTTATCAGACTTAGCTTGAAAGGATTTATTCTTAAGCCAATAACCTTGCCATTTTTCTTCAATAACTTTAAAATTATATCGATTCAAGTTAATCTACTGTTGGGACGATCCTATAATCACTATCTTTAGCTTTTTTCTTTGTATCTTGAGCTTTAATTTGTGCTGCTTTTTTTAGGATCGCAATTTTAATTTCATTATTAATACTTGATGACAATAACTGTGTTTTACAAATCTGATTTTGATTACACTTTTTTTTATAAAGTTTGATCTTTAAACCGTCAGCTCTTATTTCATTAGATAAAAAATTCACAATAATTTTAATAGTTTCATCAGAATTTAAGTCATCTGAATACCAGTCAGTAATTATTACTCCTCCACTATAGTCAACGGTTGCGAGTGGGACAAAATCTAATATTTCTAAAGAAGCTCTCCACATTTCATTTGAAGTTGCAAAGTTGAAAGAACCACTGTTTTGACCAAAAGTTTTTCCTATTGTTATACCTCGACCTTCTTCAATATTTTTCTTTCTTTTATCTGCATCATTTATAGGGTTGTCTTTAACATCAGATCTTTTGAAACCCCCACAGGCGTTAATAAAGATTGCAATAAAGAAAATAAGTATAATTTTTTTAAATAGATACATAAAATCGCTAGATTATTGAAAACATAATAAAAACACTTGTTACATTTATATCAAATTTTTAAAAGTCTAAAATAATCAATAAATATGCGGAAAATGGTCAAATTTTAGTGTTGTAAAAATAACACACTTTTATTCAAAATTGTAGTTTTTTTAAGATTTTTTTATTTTAGAGCTTAGAAGCTAATATAAATACGCCATCATATTTAATATATTAAATAAAAGGAGAAAATATGAATAACTTAAAAAAAATAGGTCTTTCGGCTTTAGCAGGATCGCTAGTTGCTTTTTCTGCAAATGCTGTAGAGATGAGTGTATCAGGTGTGGCGGAAGTCACGTACACTACAAACGGTGGTAAAGGTAGTACATCTACTGGAAACCCATGGGGATCTAATACTTCACTTAGCTTCTCAGGATCTGGTGATGTAGGATTTGGTACTGCTACAATCGTTAGAACATTAAACGATGGTGCTAACCATGCAACACACGCAGACAACTTTGTATCTGCTTACCAAACAGTTGATATGGGTTCTTTAGGAACTTTATCATTCGACTCTGCTGGTGGTGGATTAGAAGGTGTTACTGCTTACGATGACTTACTACCAACTGCATACGAAGAAGTATGGAATGGTGTAGGTTCAGGTACTAGTTATAACGCTGGTGCTGCAAGTAACGACACACTAGGTTATAGTAACTCTTTTGGTGCTTTAGGAATATCTTTAGCAACAACAAAAGGTGGTGCTAGAGCTAGTTCTGACGGTGGTAATGGTGGAGCAATTACTGGAACAACAAAAGATTTTGTTATAACATTAGATGGATCAGCATTAATTGATGGTTTATCTGGTGGTTTTGGTAATTCAACAGTATCTTACACTGCTGCTGCTTCTGATGACGATACAGTAGACATGGGATACATAAATTACACAACTGGTCCTGTTTCTATTGGTTACAGAATGAGTTCAATTCAATCTGGTACTGCTAGTGCAGCTGGAAAAGAAGTTGAAGCTTACTCTATTGCATTCAACGTGAATGACAATATGTCAATATCAGTTGCAACTCAAGACGTTGAGTTTGATAAAGCTGGTGCAGCTGCTGTGAACGTAACAGAAACTATCGATGCGATTAACGCTTCTTATACAATGGGTGCTGCTTCAGTTAGAGCAACTATGTCAGAAGCTAGTGATGACGCTGGTGCTGCGGGTTCAGATGATGAACACATGGAACTAAGTTTAGTATTATCATTCTAATAATACTGATTTAAAATTATTAAAACGGCCTCATTTATGGGGCCGTTTTTTTTTATATCAAAGTTTAGATAAATATTCTTTTAAGAACTTTTCGTAATTTTTGTAAGATTGAACTGAAGATTCATAAATAGGTTTTCTTGCTTGAGCTGAACTAACAGTTTTTATTGCCCTTTTTGTTTTATAAAACTGCAAACAATTATCTTCCCAAGGTAAATTACAAAACTCTAATATTTTATTTATCTCATTTTTTGTATCAGAAATTATATTCTCATATTCCACATTATGAATAAAATCTGGCAATTTTTGATTCCAAAAATTTGTAATTTCTTGGTATTTTTGACAATACCTTAATAAGTCAGATTTATTATAACACCAATTCATATTTCCATCGAAAGCATTTTTAAAAAGTGAAAAATAATTATCTTTTATATCTCTTTTAATATGAATAATCTTTGAATTTGGAAAAATTAATTTGATAAAACCAATCCATAGAAAATTTAAGGGATTTTTATCTGTAAGATGTTTTTCTTTAAAATTAAATGCACTTACATTTTCATTAAAGAGTTCAAATACTTTTTCTTGGGCGATTTTATCACTGATTGGTTTATTTTTTAAAAAAAATTCAGTTTTAATTGCATCTGGTAAATATTGAAGTTCACCTGCCCCATAAACTGATGAATGAGATGATAATATTTGTTCAATTAAGCTTGTTCCAGATCTAGGCAAGCCAACAATAAATATATAAACCTTATCGTAAAATTTCTTATTTACTTCTTTAAATTCAAAGTTAGAAAATTTTTTTGTTAAATTTTTAAACAAATTTTCATCATTACTAAAATCATATTTAGTAATCTTTTTCTGAATATCGTTGGCCTCTTCTAAAAAAACAAAAGATTTCTCATAATCTTTTATATCCTCATAAGCTTTACCTAATGCAAATAGAATATTAGATTTATTAAAATCTGTTAGCCTAGATTTTTCAAGTCGCTGTTTCATATTTTCAATATGATTGTCTCCTTTTTTATATTTTGTAAATCTACTTAAAATTTTATCTGCATTAGTAAATTGAGGATTTAATTTTGTTACTTTCTCCAAGTAAAGTTTAGCTTCATCAAATTGACCTAGAGATTGATATAGGAGCCCTAAATTATAATAAGTTAAATGATTTTTAGGTTCTGAATTTATTGCTTCTTTATAAAGTTTAATTGCTTCGTCATAATTGTTTAAATCAAATTTTAGATTTGCAAAATTTTGTAAACAATTTGCAAAATTCGGCTCAATTTCAAGTGCTTGTTTGTAAGTTTTTTCAGCTGACTCGAAATTCTTAAGTGATTTGTAAGTATTACCCAAATTGTTCAATGCAGCAGTGTTAGAACTATCAAATGCAATTATATCTTCAAAAATCTTTTTTGCTTTTTCTAATTGTCCAATTTTTTGGAAGGAAGATCCAATTAAATTCATTAAAAAAAAATTAGTAGGTATTTTTTTCAATAAAATCCCAGATTCCCTTATCACAAGTGTATAGTTTCCAACATTATATTGGTTAACTAATCTATGAATTTTTAGTTTTATTTGTTCTTCATTCATTATTTAATCTTATCATTAAAGTACGAGATACCTGCAAAGCCAGAACAATTCACCATTTTAATTTTCTTAATATTTTGATTGTTAATCCCACCAAGAGCTATCACTTTCTTTTTAATTGCTTTCGATAATATATTAAATCTATTTATATCTAAAAATTCAGTTTTTTTTTTTACTTTAAAAATAGGTGAAATAAATATTAATTCCACTTTTTGTTTTTTTTTATTCATAATTTCTTTAATATTATGGGCAGAACCAATAATTTTTAATCTTTTATCTATTTTTCTTAGAATTGAAAAATCTTTATTAAATGAAGGTATGTATATTCCATCTAGTTTTAATTTATTGGCTAAATGAACGTTATTAGAAATAAATAAACTACGATTGGTAGATAAACAGAATTTTTTGATTTCTAAAACTTCATTTTCATTATAAATTTTATTATAATTTCTATAAATGATTGAAATATTTTTATCTAAATTAATAAAATGTTTTTTTTTAAATTGATCAATAAAATAAAAAATTAACTTATGCATCAGTCAATTATTAATTTAACAACAATAAATAAAGAAATAAACGATAAAATTTCAGAGAATGATGATAAAAAAAAAAAAGTAAATATTGTTGCAGTAAGTAAAACTTTTAAAATTATTGACATTGAGCCAATGATTAAATTTGGCCATATTCACTTTGGTGAAAATAAAGTTCAAGAAGCTATTGATAAGTGGTCAGATATTAAAATTAATAATAAAAATATAAAACTACATTTGATAGGCAAATTACAAACTAATAAAGTAAAGTTTGTTTTACCCTTATTTGATTATATCCATTCATTAGATAATTTAAAATTGGCAGCAAAAATATCTAATGAACAATCAAAAAAAAACTTTAGACCCAAAATATTTGTTCAAGTTAATATAGCTAATGAAATCCAAAAGAGTGGTATAGAGGCAAAAAATTTAGAGACATTTTTGAAATCTTGCAGGGAGGATTATGATTTAGATATATTGGGACTAATGTGTATACCGCCTGTAGATAAAAATCCGGAAATTTATTTTAAAGAGATGAATTTATTAAACAAAAAATTTGGCTTTAATGATTTAAGCATGGGTATGTCAAATGATTTTATTTCAGCGATTGATAATGGAGCTACTTATATAAGAGTTGGTTCAAAAATTTTTGGTGAGAGAACTATTTAATAATAATTTTAGTTTTTTTATTTACTAATCTTAATAAGATTAAAAAATCTGACTTTCTAATAGCTAAACATCCAGATGTTGGATTAAAGTTTTTGGTAACATGTAAAAAAATTGCGCTTCCTTTCCCAAGTTTGGGCCTTAGAAAATTATATTTAATAGGAACTACTAAATCATACGTTCTGTCAGAACGATGCATTTTCTCATGTCTTACTTTCTGTTTGATATTTATCAATCTATTATAGTTTTTTTCACTTTTAACATCGTCACACCATCCCATATTTTTTTTAATAGGAATGCATTTAAGTTTAGTTTTAGGTTTTTTAATACGATCATGCCTATAATATAATTTATCTAAACTAAAAGTTCCCATAGGGGTTTTATTATCACCTTCAATTTTTGTTGAAGAAATCCCCTTTTTTCCAATAGAACATTTAAAAATAAAATCTTTGTAAACAAGTGTATCTTTATTTTTTAAGATAATTGACATATTTTGATTATATATGAATTCAAGAAAAATAATAATTTTTGATTATGATGTTTTATTTAATATTTTAGATGAAATTAAAGAAAATTTTAATTTTGACTTGATTAATTTAAATCAAAAAAATTTTGATTCATTAAAAAATAACTTAGAAAAGGACTTTTTGATTATTTCAAAAGAAAAAAAAAATAATTTAAAAAATAATTTAGTAATAGAAAATAACCCGATAAGTATAAATAAGTTAGTTCAAATTATAAATATAAATTTTTTAAAAAAACAATTTAACTATCAATCTGAGATTACAATCGGGTCCTATAAATTAGATTTAAATTCGAGGGAAATTAGTAAAAATAAATTATTATTAAATTTAACTGAGAGAGAGACAAATTTGATTATATTTTTAAAAAAATCATCTAAGCCAGTGAAAATTGAGGATTTGCAAAGAGAAGTTTGGGGGTATGGTGCAGAATTAGAAACACATACTGTAGAGACTCATATTTATAGATTAAGAAAGAAAATAAAAGAAAAATTTGACGATAACAATTTTATAGTAAGTTTACCTGATGGTTATAAAATAAGTTGAAAAAAAAAAATTTAATTGCGAAAAATCTTTTTACAAAAAGATATAAGCCACGCGTCATTAAACCTAAAAAAGGCAAAGGGAGTTTTAAAAGAAAAAAAAATAATTTTTAAATTCTAGCCCCAATTTGTTGGATAACTTTAGAGGACATTTCTGTTCCTTTATCTAAACTTTCTTTTAAAGTCATACTATTTACATGTCCGTGCAAAAAACCTGCTGCAAAAAGGTCTCCAGCTCCAGTTAAATCAACAATTTTGAGCCCTTGTTTAATTCCACATTCAACAACCTCGTCTCCATTAATAGCAACAGCACCCTTTTCACCTCTAGTTAATACTATTATTTTGCCTAAGGATTTCGAAAAATTTATCACCTCATCAAAAGATTTTGCATCTATTAATGACATGATTTCTTGTTCGTTAGCAAATGTTATATCTAATTTATTTTTAACTAACTCTAAAAAATGAGGTTTGTGTCTATCCACACAAAATTGGTCAGATAACGACATTGCTACCTTGTTTGCACTTAGAATTGCTTTTTCGAAAGCTTTTTTTGGTTCTCCTTCGTCCCAAAGATACCCTTCCAAAAGTATCATTTCACTTTGTTTAATTGCATCTGAACTGACATCGTCTACATTTATTTTACCTGCAATTCCTAAAAAAGTGCACATTGTTCTCTCAGAGTCAGGCGTCACTAGAATTAAGCAAGTACCAGTAGGCAGCTCTTCTTTTTTCTTTGAATAAAAATATTTGACATTCTCTTGTTTTAAGCCGTCTTCATATTTACTACCAAGATTATCATCATTTACTTTGCCTATAAATCCAACTTTATTTCCAAGTTGTGATAATCCAACAATAGAATTTGCCACTGACCCACCTGAAACAGTTTTTTCTATTTTAAGATTTGATAATAATTCTTTGAATTCTTTGTCATCAAAAATTAATTTCATTGTACTTTTAGTTAAATTATTTTTAATAATAAAATCATCTTCTACTTTGCAAATTACATCTACAATTGCGTTTCCAATTCCTAATATTTTCATTATTTATGCTTTCTTGGTTGTAAGTGGTTTTTTTCTTGTAGGATAACAAGTAGTACAGATTTTACAAGATAAACCATAACAACTTCTTGCTTTGCAATATTCTCTTCCGTAATAAATTATTTGTAAGTGTAATTTATTCCAATATTTTTTAGGAAAAAGTCTTTTTAAATCTTTTTCGGTTTCAACAACATTTTTTCCGTTTGTAAGACCCCATCTTTGAGCCAATCTATGTATATGAGTGTCTACAGGAAATGCAGGATAACCAAATCCTTGAGACATTACTACACTAGCCGTTTTGTGACCTACTCCTGGAAGTCTTTCTAATTCTTCAAAAGTTTTTGGTACTTTTCCATCATGATTTCTTATTAGTAGATTTGAGAGATTGTATATACTCTTGGCTTTCACTCTAAAAATGCCAATTTTTTTAATTAATTTTTCAATTTTTTTTCTACCTAATTTTTTAAAATGTTGAGGTTTATAATATTTTGGATAAATTTTTTTAGTAACATTATTTACATTTATATCAGTACACTGAGCTGAGAGGAGTACAGAAATTAGCAAAGTAAAAACGTTTCTGCTTTTTAATGGCACAATTATTTTTGGATAAGTTTTATTTAAAATTTTGAGAATTATCTTTGCTCTCTGAATGTCATTCATTTTATGAAATTCATGAGATCTCTCATTGAGTAAAGCCCAGGCTTTTTACTCATTAACCATTTTGCAGCAGACAAAGCTCCTTCGGAATAAAGAGCTCTATCAAAGGCTTCGTGATTTAATGTTATAATTTCTTTTCCACTAGAAAATTTAACCTCATGTTCTCCAATCACTTCACCTTTTCTAACAGAATTAAAATTTATTTTTTCACTATATGGAAAATTTTTTTTGTTAAGATATTTTTTTCCCATTAAATTATAAAAATTTTTATTTTTACCAATTGCAATACCCTTACCTAGCATTAATGCAGTCCCTGAAGGATAGTCCTTTTTATGTTTATGATGAACTTCATTTATTTTACTTAAATATTTTTTGCTTAAAGAATTAGACGCAATTTCTGTTAAATACATAAGAAGATTTATACCCAAACTCATGTTACCTGCTTTTAAAATTGGTATTTGCTTTGAAAATTTTTTAATTAAAACCTCGTTTTTTTTGGAAAATCCAGTTGTTCCTATTACTACTCTTTTTCTTATTTTAGATGCTATTTTAAGAACCTGAAGTGTACATTGAGGAGCTGTAAAGTCTATTATCAAATCTGCTTTTTTTAAAACCTGCTCAGTATTAAGAGTAATTTTTACACCGTTTATTTTTTTATTAATTCTTTTATTTTCTGTAAGTGCAACTAATTTAAAATTATTGTCTAATTTTGATGATTTAATGATCTGTTGGCCCATCCGACCCATACATCCAGTAATAGCAAGGTTAATTTTTTTCATTTAGAAATAAAATATAGAACTAGCACAATAGCCAACACAATTATAGACCAAATGAAAATATTTTTTAAGAATTGTTTTGATTTTAAATTTGTACTTAAAAAACCAGGTAAGACCATGATTAACACCAATATTAAAAAAAAAGCTGGGATTATTTGATCAAATCCCATCTATTAGCTATTCCAAAAACTTTTAGCTTTTTGGAAAAATTTTTTTATACTTGGATTAGATTTTTCATTTTCAATTTTTCTAAATCTTTCTAATAATTCTTTTTGTTCTTTATTTAAATAAACTGGTACTTCAGTTTTAACCTGTACGTATAAGTCTCCGTAATCCCCTCTACGCATGAAAGGCATGCCTTTTCCTTTCAATCTAAATTGTTTTCCGTCTTGAGTACCATCAGGAATTTTAATTTTTGCTTTTTTTCCATCGATAGTTGGTATTTCGATTGTTGCTCCTAAAGCTGCATCTGCTATAGAAATTGGGAATTCAAAAAATAAATTTACATCAGATCTCTTAAAAAGTTCATGAGATTTTACGTTTATAAATAAATATAAGTCACCTGTAGCTCCGCCTCTTTTGCCTGCTTCTCCCTTGCCGGCTAGTCTAATTCTTGTACCGTCATCCACACCTTTAGGTATAGTAACTGATATCTTTTTTGAAGTTTGTTTATTTCCTTGTCCATTACAATTGTTACATGGATTAGTAATTTCCTCTCCACTACCAGCACACTGAGGACATGTTTGCTGTACTGTAAAAAAACCCTGATTTGACCGTACTCTTCCATTTCCACCACAATAAGAGCATCTATCTGGGTTATAACCTGGTTTAGATCCATTACCTTTACAAGTTTCACATTTTTCAGAAGTAGAAAATTGAATATTTTGTTTTTTACCAAGGTAAGCTTCCTCTAGAGTTATTGATAAATCATATCTTAAATCTGAACCTCGATTATTAGAATTTCTCCCTCTAGAACTTCTTCTGTTACCTCCACCAAAGTCACCAAAAAAATCTTCAAATATATCTGAAAAATCTGCTCCACTAAATCCACCAAAACCTCCAAAGCCACCTTGACCACCACCGCCATTTTCAAATGCAGCATGTCCAAAGTTGTCGTAGTTTTCTTTCTTAGACTTATCTGAAAGAACCCCATAAGCTTCGCTTGCTTCTTTAAATTTATCTTCAGCTTTTTTATCTCCAGGATTTTTGTCTGGATGATGTTTTACTGCTAGTTTTCTATAAGCTGATTTTAGTTCTTCGGGACTGGCACTCTTGCTAACACCTAAGACATCATAATAATCTCTCTTAGCCATGAATACAACCTAGACAAATAGATGTCAGTTAAGCGCTTTTTTCTTTATTATCGTCTTTTACTTCCTCAAAATCCGCATCAACAACATTATCGTCTTTTTTTTCCTTTTCATCTTTTCCATCATCTTTATTAGACTCAGGTTTGGTACTTTGTTGTGATTTATAAATAGCTTCTCCAAGTTTCATTGAAGATTGAACTAATGCTTCTGTTTTTTTCTTAATATCATCAATATCCTCACCCTTTAAAGACTCTTTTAAAGCACTAGACCCATCTTCAATTGCTTTTTTGTCAGCATCAGAAATTTTAGCACCATGCTCTTTAAGGTTTTTTTCTGTAGAATGAATTAATGTATCAGCTTGGTTTCTTACATCAACAGACTCCCTTTTCTTTTTGTCCGCATCCTTGTTAGCCTCTGCATCTTTGACCATTTTTTCAATTTCTTCATCACTTAGTCCACCTGATGCTTGAATTTGTATTTTTTGTTCTTTTCCTGTCCCCTTATCTTTGGCTGAGACATTTACAATACCATTGGCATCTATATCAAAGGTAACTTCAATTTGAGGTACACCTCTTGGAGCTGGAGCAATGCCTACCAACTCAAAATTACCAAGTAATTTATTGTCTGTCGCCATTTCCCTTTCTCCTTGTAAGACGCGTATTGAAACTGCAGGCTGATTATCATCTGCAGTAGAAAATACCTGACTTTTTTTAGTAGGAATAGTTGTGTTTTTTTCAATTAATTTTGTTGATACTCCTCCAAGAGTCTCAATTCCTAAAGACAAAGGAGTTACATCTAATAAAAGAACATCTTTCACATCACCTTGAAGTACACCTGCTTGAATTGCTGCTCCCATGGCAACAACTTCGTCAGGATTTACACTTTTATTTGGCTCTTTACCGAAGAAGTTTTTAACTTCATTAACTACTTTTGGCATACGTGTCATACCACCAACCATAACAACTTCATCTATATCACTTGCTGAAATTCCAGCATCTTTTAAAGCTGTTTTACAAGGTGGCACTGTTCGCGCAATTAAATCTTCAACTAAAGCTTCTAATTTTGCTCTAGTCATTTTTAAATTAATATGCTTTGGACCAGTTTTATCTGCTGTTATAAAAGGTAAATTGATATCTGTTTGTTCTGCTGCTGATAATTCAATTTTTGCTTTTTCAGCTGCTTCTTTTAATCTTTGCAATGCTAACTTGTCTGATTTTAAATCAATACCACTATCTTTTTTAAATTCAGCAATTAAATATTCAACTACTGCATTATCAAAATCTTCTCCACCTAAAAAAGTATCACCATTAGTAGATTTAACTTCGAATACACCATCACCTAATTCTAGAATAGATACATCAAACGTACCTCCACCTAAATCATATACTGCAATTTTTTTATTTTGTTTCTTATCTAAACCGTACGCTAAAGATGCTGCTGTTGGTTCGTTAATAATTCTTAAAACTTCTAAGCCTGCAATTTTACCAGCATCTTTTGTTGCTTGTCTTTGGGCATCATTAAAATAAGCTGGTACTGTTATCACTGCTTTTGTTACCGCTTGGCCTAGGTATTTTTCAGCTGTCTCTTTCATTTTTTGAAGTATGAAAGCAGATATTTGTGAAGGTGAATACTTTTCACTTTTAGCTTCAATCCAAGCATCACCCTTTTCTGAATTTACAATTTTAAATGGAGCGGCTTCAATGTCTTTTTTTACGGTTGGATCCTCAAAATTTCGTCCAATTAATCTTTTAACGGCAAATATAGTATTTTCAGGATTAGTAACTGCCTGTCTCTTTGCGGGTTGTCCAATTAACTTTTCATTTTCTTCTGTAAAAGCAACTACAGATGGAGTTGTTCGAGCTCCCTCAGCATTTTCTAGTACTTTAGCCTGTGTTCCTTCCATTATAGCAACACAAGAATTTGTCGTACCTAAATCTATTCCAATAATTTTACTCATAATATTTTATAACTTAGCTTTCATATAATGTTTAAATTCCAATCTACAAGCTGATCTAAGAATTATTTATCCTCTTCATTTTGTTTATTTTCCTCGTTTTTTTCGTCTTTTTTAGAAGTTTTTTTAGATACGCCAACCAAAGAAGGTCTAAGAAGCCTATCTTTGATTGTAAATCCTTTTTGAATTTCTTGAATAATTGTTCCAGGTTCTTTAGTGTTATCTTCTATTTCTATCATTGCTTGATGAAAGTTAGGGTCTAATTTTTTATTTAAACTTTCTATTGCTTTAATATTATTTTTCTCAAATATTGAAATTGTATCTTTTTTAATAATATCTAAATGCTCTAAGGATTTTTTAAGAGCTTCTGTATTTTTTAATTTTTCATCAGATTCTAAAACTTGTTTAGACCTTTCCAAATTGTCAATTAAATTTAACGCTTCCTTTGCAAAGCTATAACCACCATATTCAAATGCTTCTTCTTTTTCTTTTTCAAACCTTCTTCTTTGATTTTCCATCTCAGCAAAAGTTCTTGCTACCTTGTCCTCAAGCTCGACAATCTTTTCTTCTGGGGTAGATTCTTTAGTTTTCTCTTTTAATTCAACACCTTGATCTGTATTTTTTTGGTTCTCAGTATCTAAACTTTCCTCAGCATTGGTGGCTTCATTATCTGGCTCACGACTCTCTTTTACAGTGTTATTTTGGTTTTCTTCTTTTTCCATTATTGCTTATATGGTAAGCATTTTGATTATTTCTAGATGTCTAAACAAAAAATTAACAAATTAATCATTGGGACAAACAATAAAGGTAAATTGCGTGAAATTAAGAATTTATTACCAAAAAACATTGAAATTCATTCTACATCAAAATTTAATTTGAAAAGTCCAACCGAAAATGGAAAAACATTTAAAGAAAACTCTCTTATTAAGTCTAAATATTTTTCGAAAAAAACAGGTCTCGTATGTTTAGCTGATGACTCTGGTTTAGAAATAGAACTTTTGGATAAAAATCCTGGTATTTATTCTGCAAGATGGGGAGGAAGGCATGGAGACTTTGATAAAGCTATTAAAAGAGTCTACAGAGAGTTAAATAAAAAAAATAAAAATTGGAAAGAAGAAAAAATAAAGGCACGATTTGTTTGCGCTTTATCTATTAGCTATCTTGATAAAAAAATAGCGTGTGTTGTTGGAAAAGTTGAAGGAAGCATTGCGCATACCCCTAAAGGAAAAAATGGTTTTGGTTATGATCCAATATTCATACCTTATAGAAGTAAAAAAACATTTGGTGAAATGAGACCTTCAAAGAAGTATAGATTAGATCATAGATTTAAAGCATTTGTAAAAATTAAAAAATTTCTATAATTTTTCCATTTTTAATTTGATATAGATTTAACCTGTGATTAATCTTATTATCTTTAATGTCAAAAACTCCAATTTTTCCTTTAAATGAATTTTTTTTTTGAAATAATCTTCCTAAATCATTTAAGTCATTATTTAATGACAAATAATAGATTAGACCAACTAAATCATAACTTAAGAGAGATAAGTAATTTGGATATTCATTAAATTCACCAAAAAACTTATTTTTAAAATCCTCCAAGTTTTTTTTATTTATTGAGGGGTAATAAATCGGTTGAATAGTTTCTTCTTTTAACAAACTTTTATCAAACCATTGATTAAAAGTAATAATAAATTTTTTTTTGGGTGAAACATCCGTATAAAGGAGTGATGTAATTACACTTTTAAGGCTTTCATCAAAGTCTGAAATAACAACAGAGTCAAAATTTACGTTACCAATTGTGTATCTTTTCTTTAATTTTTCTAATTGTTTTTCTTTATCAACAAGATCTGATTCTTCTACTCTTTTAATTTCATCAAATAAATTCTGTTTTCTTTTTTTGTAATCAGTAATTTTTTCTATTTGCGAAGTAAGTTGAGTCGGTTCAGTTTTATAGATATAATGTTTAAAAACTTTAATTTTAGAATTTTTAATCCCTTTTTTAATTTCAGCTTCGTAATCAAGTTTTGGGGTAAGAAAAATTGTTTTTTTTATTTCTTTTAATGAAATAAATTTTTTAATTGTATTTAATTGAGAGGTAGCATTGACACCACTACTAATTACATTTTTCGGTAAATCTATAGTTTTATTAGTTAGTGATAAAAAAATAATGTCATCAACCTCTCCTAAAAAAGATAAGTTTTTATAAAATATTGGACCTATGACTATATTTACACCCATATCTTTAAATTCAAATGCAGATTTTAAAGTTTCTGTAGGGCTTGTTCCAGAGTCTTTTGGATATATCTCTAATAGATTTGTATCAATATCTTTTAGTGCTATTCTTGCTGCTTCAATTATTAATTTACCTAGTTTTTTATTATCTCCAGTCATAGGGACCAGAAGACCAATTTTAATTTTTTCTTCAGAGTAAACTGATATTGGCCACATATAAATGAGGCTTATGAATATAATTTGAAAAATTTTAAAATTTTTTTTCATTTTAATGATAGTATAATATTTATATTACAATTATGGTTGTAAATTCTAAATCTCTCAATAAAGAAATAAAAAAAGGCCTATATTTAGTGCCTACCCCTATTGGAAACATGGGTGACATTACACTCCGAGCAATAGATATTCTTAAAAAATCAGATTACATACTTTGTGAAGATACACGTGTATCCAAAAAATTGTTTCAAAACTATCAAATTAAATCAAAATTAATCTCTAATCATAAATTTAATGAGAAAAAAAATTTAGTAAAAATAATTAAGCTGTTTGATGAAGATATTATTATTTCATTAATATCAGATGCAGGAACACCTTCAATATCTGATCCTGGAGCACTGTTAGTAAAAGAATGTATTAAAAAAAATATAAATATTTTTCCTTTACCTGGTCCGTCAGCTGTATCTTCTGCACTATCAATTAGTGGATTTTCAGATAAATTTTTTTTTTATGGTTTTTTTCCAGAAAAAATTCAGAAATTACAAGAAGATCTCGAAATTTTATCCAAATTTAATTATTCAATAATTTTTTTTATTTCATCAAAAAAAATTAATAGAGCAATACCAATGTTAAGAAAAAATTTTATTGGGAGAAAAATACTCATCTGTAGAGAAATTTCTAAATTTTATGAAGAATATATAAGATCAGATGTAGATAAATTAGAGTTGTTTGATGGTAACCTTAAAGGAGAACTCACTGTTGTTATATCAGAAAAAAAAGATGAAAAAAATTTACAATTATTAAGTGAATCAGATAAAAGAATTATTAGTTCAATGATAAATAAATTAAGTATTAAAGAAATTTCAAACTTGATTAATCAAAATAAAAAGATATCAAAAAAAGAAATTTATAATTATTGTTTAAGCTTAAAAAATGAAAATTAGATTTTATTTACTAATTATTTCATTACTAATTTTTTCAGGTTGTGTAGGTGTTTCATCAAAAGGGATTTTTGGAACTGGTGTAAGTGTAGCATTTGACCCTAGGTCTGTTGGTACTCAAATTGATGACTCAATTATGCAAAAAAATTTATCTGCTAGAATTGTTTTACTTAATAAAGACTATTTTATATCTGTAAAATCCAAAGTTTTAGATGGTAGAATATTTTTAACTGGTAAAGTTGATAATCCCGAAGAGAAACTAAAACTAACAAAATTAGCTTGGGAGACAAAAGGAGCAAGATCAGTAAGAAATGATATAAAAATAAAAGAGGAATTTAACTTTAAGCAATCAGCTAAAGATATATTGATTACATCTCAAATGAGAACAGCACTGATATTTAATAGAAAAATTAAAGCCACAAATTATCAAATAGATACTTACAAAAAGAAAATTTATCTTTATGGAATTGCACTGAATTCAGATGAAAAAAAAGAAGTTCTGAAAGAGGCAAAAGAAATTTTGGATGTTGAGGGTATCATAACGAGTATTTTACTTGTAGATGATTTAAGAATACAAAAAAATTAATTTTTTTTATAATCAATTACATCTGATGAATATGCTGCTATCGACGCGAGGTTGAGAATTTCTGAAGTTGAGCTTCTGAGAGGTACGATTTCAATTGGCAATCCTAAGCCTATTAAAAGTGGACCAATTACTTTTGAGTCTCCAAAAGTTTTCAACATTTTATAAGAAATTGCAGCGCTATGTTGACCGGGCATAACTAATATATTTGCTTTACCAACAATTTTAGAAAATGGATAAAGAGATTTATATTCCTCGTTTAAAGCAACGTCTGGCTGCATATCTCCATCAAATTCAAAATTTACCTTTTTATTTTTTAAAATTTCTACAGCCTCCTGTATATGTTTGGTTCTACTTGTGAGTGGTTGACCAAATGTTGAATGTGAAACAAAAGCTACTTTAGGATCAAAACCGAATAATCTAACTACACGAGCACTGGAGATAGCTATTTCTGCTAATTGATTTGCATTTGGATATTCGTGTACGCTTGTATCACCAACAAAAATAGTCTTACCTTTGTAAACAACCATATTAAGACCAAACATTATTTCCCCTGGCCTCTCTTCAATAACTTGGGTAATTTTTTTTAACGAGGCGCCAAATCTTCTTGTATTTCCTGTAACAGCTCCATCTGCATCTCCACAAGCAACCATGCAAGTTGACCATATAACTCTATCATTTTTAACCAGTCGGTCACAGTCCAATTCTAGCAATCCTTGTTTTCTTTGAAATTTTTCAAATAAGAATTTAACATATTTTTCTCTTTTCTCTTTATCTTTTGAATTTATAATTTCCACATCAAAGTTTTCGCTATAACCAATTTTTTTTAATTGTTCTTTAATTTTTTTTTCTTTACCTACTAAAATTGGAATACCTAATTTTGAATTTTTAAATGCTATGGCAGCTTTAAGTGTATTCTCATCTTCACCGTCTGCAAATATGATTTTTTTTTGATTTTTTTTTATGTAATTGTTGATCCCCTGCATTATAGTCACAGTAGGATCTAATCTTTGTTTAAGTTGTTCTTGGTAAATATCAAAATTTTCTATTTTTTTTCTTGCTACACGAGTTTTGATTGCCGCTTTAGCAACAGCAACAGGAATTATACTAATTAATCTTGGATCAAAAGTTGAGGGAATAATATAGTCTTTACCGTAGTGAGGTCGTTCACCTCCCATAGCTGCAACAACTTCGTCTGGAACGTCTTCTCTTGCCAGTTTTGCAATTGCGAGAGCTGCAGCAACTTTCATTTCTTCATTAATTGTTTTAGCTCTTACATCTAGCGCTCCCCTAAAGATATAAGGAAAACCAATTAGATTGTTAACTTGGTTTGGATAATCTGATCTACCAGTAGCTATAATTGCATCATCTCGGACTTCTTCTACTTCTTCTGGAGTTATTTCGGGATCTGGATTTGCACAGGCAAAAATTACTGGATTTTTTGCCATTTTTTTTACCATATTTTTAGTTAGTGCTCCTTTAGCTGAAAGACCTAAAAATACATCAGCTCCTTTTATAGCGTCGTTTAAAGATCTATTAGATGTTTTAATTGCATGTTCTGACTTCCATTTATTTAATTTATTTCTACCTTGGTAAATAACTCCGCTTCGATCAATCATCATGATATTTTTTTTAGGGACACCGCTTCTCTTAAATAAATTAGCACAAGCCATAGCTGATGCACCCGCTCCATTGATAATGATTTTTATTTTAGAAATTGATTTTCCATTTATGTCTAAGGCATTAATTAATGCTGCTGTAGTTATGATTGCTGTACCATGTTGGTCATCGTGAAAGACTGGAATATCTAAAATTTTTTTAAGTTCTCTTTCAATAATAAAACAATCAGGAGCAGCTATATCTTCTAGGTTAATACCACCAAATGATGGTGCAAAATTTTTTATTGAGTTTATTATTTCTTTAGAATTTTTTGAGTCTATTTCAAGATCAATTGAATCTATGTCTGCAAATCTTTTAAATAATACTGCTTTTCCTTCCATCACTGGTTTTGAGGCCAGAGCTCCTAAATTTCCCATTCCAAGAATCGCTGATCCATTGCTTATGACAGCTACCAAGTTACCTTTACTTGTATAATCATAAGCTGCTTCTGGATTCTCGCTAATCTTTCTTACAGGTACTGCCACTCCAGGTGAATACGCTAAAGCAAGATCTCTTTTAGTAGTCATGTTTTTTGAGGCAATAATTTCTATCTTGCCAGGTTTTTTATGACTGTGAAACTCTAAAGCTTCTTTATCAGTATAATGGTCAACTTTTGTTTTTTTCATTTATATTATTTAGGTGTACAATTAGGGTAAAATTAAGACTAATATGATTTATGAACTTAATTAAGTCAACAGGGACTTTTGGTTTTTATACTATAATCAGTAGATTGCTTGGTTATTTAAGAGATATTCTTATCGCAATTTTTCTTGGCACAAGTTTTATAGCTGACGCATTTTTCGTTGCTTTCAGAATACCTAATACTTTTAGAAGACTATTCGCTGAGGGAACTTTTAATGCAGCTTTTGTTCCAAGTTATACATCTCAGTTAAATAAAAGTAAGTTAAAATCTAATAAATTTGCTAATGATATTTTTAACTTTTTGTTAGTGGGTTTATTTTTTTTAATCTTGGTAATCCAATTATTTATGCCTGCTTTTGTTGGATTAATTGCCCCAGGATTTGTAGGTGACTCAGAGAAAATT
Organism: uncultured Pelagibacteraceae bacterium; assembly: GCA_902573705.1. GTDB lineage: Bacteria > Pseudomonadota > Alphaproteobacteria > Pelagibacterales > Pelagibacteraceae > Pelagibacter. The sequence goes on along the minus strand of CACGKR010000010.1, from coordinate 778 downwards.
GAACTTGCAATCACTTTAACCAGAATAACTTTACCTTTTTTATTGTTTGTTAGTTTATCGTCTTTTTTTTCAGCTATATTGAATTCACATAATAAATTTGCTGCTGCATCTGCGGCTCCAATTATTTTAAACGTAGTGCTAATTGTAGTATTATTATTTTCTAAAATTTTAGACGATAGTTTAGTTTACTATCTTTCTTACGGGGTATCAATTGCTGGTTTTATTCAATTAATTTTTTTATATAAATTTGTTAGTAAATTTTTTACGATTAATTTAAATTTAAGTTTTAATTATTCAAAAGAAGTTAAATTTTTTTTTAAGAAACTTCTTCCCAGTATTTTTTCATCAGGTGTCACCCAAATCAATATATTGATTGGAACAATTATAGCATCATTTCAAGCAAGTGCTGTGTCTTATCTTTACTATGCGGATAGAATTTATCAGATAAATTTGGCAATTGCGGGTATTGCTATAGGAGTCGTTGTTTTACCTCAATTGTCAAAGTATATTGATTCAAGTAACAAAAAAAAAATTTTGATAATTCAAAATAAGGCACTCGAATTAAGTATGTTTTTAAGTTTGCCTGCATTTGTTGCATTAATTATTGCCTCAGAGGAAATAATATCAGCATTATTTGGATATGGTTCGTTTTCAGAAAAAGCAGTGATAAACTCAGGAAATGCCCTTTTCTTTTTTGGATTAGGACTCCCAGCCTTTGCAATGATAAAAGTTTTCTCAAGCTTCTTCTTCGCTAATCACGATACAAAGACACCTTTTT
>CACGKR010000009.1 GCA_902573705.1 uncultured Pelagibacteraceae bacterium | reverse complement strand
ATTAGTTTTTCGTCTTGCTCAACGGCCGTTTCAATTAATTCAGTTCTATACTTTTCAGATATTTCCTTTAAATCATCTGGAATTTCTTTGTATTCCCACTCTGCACCAAGCGCTTCATTTTTCCAAACTTGAGCTTTCATTTTAACTAAGTCTACAACACCAGTTAATGAGGCTTCAGCACCAATCGGAACTTGAATAACTAGAGGTTTAGCACCTAATCTATCTTTAATCATATCTACACATCTAAAAAAATCAGCACCAGTTCTATCTAATTTATTAACAAAGCAAATTCTTGGGACTTTGTATTTGTCTGCTTGTCTCCAAACTGTTTCTGATTGAGGTTCAACACCAGCAACGCCATCAAATACTGCTACAGCTCCATCTAAAACTTTTAGAGATCTTTCAACTTCAATTGTGAAATCTACGTGGCCTGGTGTATCAATAATATTAATTCTATGATCTTGCCAAAAACACGTTGTTGCTGCTGAAGTAATTGTTATACCGCGTTCTTGTTCTTGTTCCATCCAATCCATTGTTGCTGCACCATCATGAACCTCACCAATCTTGTGACTCTTACCTGTATAATATAAAACTCTTTCAGTTGTTGTAGTTTTACCAGCATCTATGTGAGCCATTATCCCAATGTTCCTATATTTATCTAATGTGTGAGTTCTGGCCATAATTTTTACCACCTAAAATGTGCAAATGCTTTATTAGACTCTGCCATCTTGTGCACATCCTCTCTTTTTTTTACTGCTGCTCCTTTTTTTTCATAAGCATCATAAACTTCATTAAAAATTTTATCTGACATATGTTTATCTTTTCTCTTCCTGGCTGAGTCTACTAACCATCTTATTGCGAGTGCTTGTGCTCTTTTACTTTTTACTTCAACTGGAACTTGGTAAGTTGCTCCACCAACCCTCCTAGATCTTACTTCTACTGTAGGTTTTATATTATTGATAGCTTCATTAAAAATATTGATTGGTTCATCTTTTGATTTTGTTTTGATTTTATCTATTGCATCATAAACAATTTTAGCGGCTACACCTCTTTTGCCGTCATACATTATATTATTTATGAGTTTTGGAATAATTGTTGAATTAAATTTTGGATCAGGAACAATATTTTTTTTAGGTTGAGTTTTTTTTCGAGACATCTTTATTTACCTTTTTTTGTTCCGTATAGAGATCTTCTTTTTTTTCTATTAGCAACCCCTTGGGTATCTAAATTACCTCTTAAGATATGGTATCTAACACCTGGTAAATCTTTTACTCTTCCACCTCTTATTAAAACGACTGAGTGTTCTTGTAAATTATGTCCCTCACCTGGTATATAAGCAGTCACTTCAAAGCCATTTGATAACCTTACTCTTGCAACTTTTCTTAAAGCTGAATTTGGCTTCTTTGGTGTAGTTGTATAAACTTTAACACACACGCCTCTTTTTAAAGGTTGTTTTTCTAAAGCCGGAACTTTGTTCCTTGTAATTTGTTTAACTCTCTTTTTTTTCAACAACTGGTTTATAGTTGGCATAAATTTTAATAATTAATTAATAAATATTTTTGAGTGAAATAACTGACAGGTTATTTGTGGCAGCGTTTAGTACTTAACTTGGTACTACATTCCAACCAAAAAATATCGCCAAATTACTTAATAATTTGACTTTGTCAAACTAAAACTAAGATATAAGTATGTTTTTTCTATTGATTTACTTGGGTTTCGGCCGGTTCAATCTTCTCTTGCTCAGATAAGAATTTATTGTCATCCTCAAGAGCTTTTTTGTTCCATTTATTTTTAATATTACCAGTTCCGGCAGGTACCAATCTCCCAACAATAACATTTTCTTTTAATCCATTTAAAGGGTCAACCTTACCTTTTATAGCCGCATCTGTTAAAACTCTTGTAGTTTCTTGGAAGGAAGCAGCAGAAATAAAAGATTCTGTCTGTAAAGAAGCTTTTGTTATTCCCATCAAAACTCTTTCACCACTTGCTGGGGTTTTTCCCTCAGATTTAAGTTTTTCATTAACATTCTCAAATTTAATTCTATCAATTATTTCACCTGGTAAATAAGATGAATCTCCAGTTGTTTTAACTTCAACTTTTTTAAGCATTTGTCTTAAAATTGTTTCAATATGCTTATCGTTAATAATTACACCTTGAAGTCTATAAACTTCTTGAACTTGATTAACAAAATATTCAGTAAGATCTTTAATTCCCATAATCCTTAAAATATCATGGGGTAATGGTTGACCATCTAGGAGATATTCACCTTTTTGTATTTTTTCTCCTTGATTGAAATTTATATGTTTTCCTTTTGGAATTAAGTAATTTGATGGTTCTGATCCATCCTCTGGTACTATAGAAACTCTTTGTTTGCCTCTTACTTCTTTTCCAAAAACTACTTGTCCATCATTTTCGGCAATGATTGCACTATCCTTAGCTTTTCTTGCTTCAAATAATTCAGCAACTCTTGGTAATCCTCCAGTAATGTCTTTTGTTTTAGTTGTTTCCTTAGGTAATCTTGCAATTACATCACCTGCGTAAACTTTTTGACCATCTTTAATTGATAAGATTGAGTCTGGGACTAAATAATATCTGGCCTCGTTATCATCAGCCTTTTTAATTACATTTCCCTTTTCATCTCTTAAAGTAATTCTAGGTTTTAAATCAGAACTTTTTGATTGTGCTCTCCAATCAACAACTGATTTAGAAGAAATACCTGTTGCATCATCAGTAGTTTCCTGTATTGAAACACCATCAATTAGATCAACAAAACTAGCTGTACCACTTTTTTCTGCGATCACTGGAGTTGTGTAAGGGTCCCACTCGCAAATTTTAGTATTTGCTTTAACTTTGTCACCATTATTAAAAAATAATTTAGATCCATAAGCAACTTTATAGACTGCTATCTGTACTCCATTATCATCTTCTATTGATAGCTGAGTGTTTCTACCCATAACAATTAAATTTTTCTTTGAATCCTCTAGGATATTTGAATTAATAATTTTTAAAATACCATCATTTTTGGTTACTATTTGAGAGTCCTGTTTTACAGATGCTGTTCCACCAACGTGGAATGTTCTCATAGTTAATTGAGTTCCTGGTTCTCCAATTGATTGAGCAGAAATCATACCAATTGCTTCTCCAACATGAACCATTTTACCTCTTGATAAATCTCTTCCATAAGAAGTTGCACAAACACCTTCTTTGCTGCCACAAGTCATTACAGAATAAACTTTTATTGATTTTACTCCTGCAGCATCTATTAGATCACATCCTGCCTCATCAATCATTGTAGATTTTTTAATCACAATGTCCCCTGTTATTGGATTTTTCACATCATCAAATGTAATTCTTCCTAAAGCTCTTTCAGATAAACTTACGACAACATTTCCACCTTCTAATATCTCTGATAGTTCAATAAACCCAGGATTTTTACAATCACACTCTTTTTTTGTTATTGTTAAATCTTGGGCAACATCACAAAGTCTTCTTGTTAAATATCCAGAACTTGCAGTCTTAAGGGCTGTATCTGCTAAACCTTTTCTAGCTCCGTGAGTAGAGTTAAAATACTCAAGAGCAGTCAATCCTTCTTTAAAATTTGAAGTTATTGGGCTTTCTATAATTTCTCCAGATGGTTTAGCTATCAAACCTCTCATACCAGCTAATTGCTTCATCTGTGCTGCAGAACCTCTTGCACCACTATCAGCCATCATAAATACTGAATTAATCTTTAATCCTTCAGATGTTTTCTCTGTAGCAGATATACCTTTCATCATTTCACCAGCTACTTTATCTGTACACTTAGACCAAGCATCAACTACCTTATTGTATTTTTCGCCTCTAGTGATTAATCCTTCTGCATATTGTGTTTCATAATCTGCAATTAATTTTTTTGTGTCGTCAATTAATTGTGTTTTACTCTCTGGGATTACTAAATCATCTTTACCAAATGAAATACCAGCCTTAAATGCATGTTTAAAACCTAAATCTTTTAACTTATCACAGAAAATTACTGTTGTTTTCTGACCACAAAATCTAAATACAATATCAATTACTTCTGACACAACTTTTTTAGGTAATAATCTATCAACTAATGAAAATTTTATATCTTTATTTTTTGGTAAAAGGTTTGCTAATAAAAATCTTCCAGCTGTTGAAGTGTATTTTTCATATTTCTTATTACCTTTTTCATCAATAGTTTCGAACCTTGAAATTATTGTACTATGAACTTTAATTTGACCTGACGATAACGCAAACTCTATTTGATCTGCATCAACAAAATATCCAGCTGACTTATCAGTTAGTGGTTCTTGAGATAAATAATAAATTCCCAAAATCATATCCTGACTTGGAACAATAATTGGTTTACCGTTTGAAGGTGATAAAATATTATTTGTCGAAAGCATTAAAATTCTTGCTTCTAGTTGCGCCTCTAAACTTAATGGAACGTGCACTGCCATTTGGTCACCATCAAAATCAGCATTAAAAGCTGCACAAGTTAAAGGATGTAATTCAATAGCATCTCCTTCAATTAATTTTGGTTCAAAAGCTTGTACACCAAGTCTATGGAGTGTGGGTGCTCTATTTAGTAATACAGGGTGTTCTCTAACAATTAGTTCAAGCGCATCCCAAACTGCATTAGTTTCTTTTTCAACAATTTTTTTTGCTTGTTTAATTGTAGATGCTAAGCCTAATTTATTTAGTCGAGCATATAAAAATGGTTTAAATAATTCTAAAGCCATTTTTTTTGGCAATCCACATTCATGAAGCTTTAGATCTGGACCAACCACAATCACTGATCTTCCTGAATAGTCAACACGTTTACCAAGTAAATTTTGTCTAAATCTTCCTTGTTTTCCCTTTAACATTTCAGCTAAAGATTTTAATGGTCTTTTACCAGTTCCGGTAATTACTCTACCTCGTCTTCCATTATCAAATAATGCATCGACTGACTCTTGAAGCATTCTTTTTTCGTTTCTAACAATAATGTCTGGAGCTTTTAGATCCATCAATCTTTTTAAACGATTATTTCTATTGATTACTCTTCTATAAAGATCATTTAAATCAGATGTAGCAAATCTACCGCCATCTAATGGCACTAACGGCCTCAACTCTGGTGGTATGACAGGCACTACTGTCATAATCATCCATTCTGGTTTTTGACCTGTTTCAATAAAAGACTCTATTAATTTCAATCTTTTAATAGCTCTTTCTTCATTAACTTTTGATTTTGTTTCTTTTATATAATTTACTAGATTTTTTCTCTCTAAGTCTAAATCTAAATTTTTTAACATCTCAAGAACTGCTTCAGCCCCTATACCTGAGGTAAAAGCTTCCTCACCAAATTCTTCTTGATATTTTGCTAATTCCTCCTCATTTAAAAGTTGGTTTTTTTGTAACCCTGTTAACCCTGGCTCTACGACTATAAAATTTTCAAAATAAAGAACTCGTTCAATATCCTTTAATTTCATATCGACTGCTAAAGCTATTCTGCTAGGTAATGATTTTAAAAACCATATATGAGCAACAGGTGTAGCTAAGTTAATATGACCCATTCTTTCTCTTCTTACATTTGATTTTGTGACCTCTACTCCACACTTTTCACAAATAATACCTCTAAATTTCATTCTTTTATATTTACCACATAAACATTCGTAATCTTTAATTGGTCCAAAAATTCTTGCGCAGAATAAACCGTCTTTCTCAGGTCTAAATGTTCTATAATTTATCGTCTCAGGTTTTTTTATTTCGCCGAAAGTCCATGATTTAATTTTTTCCGGACTTGCTAATGAAATTTTAATACTATTGAAATTTTGCGCTTCTGATATTTCAGAATTTTTAAATATATCGGTTATATCTTTTTTCATAATTAATTAAGCTCAACGTTTAATGCTAGAGATTTAATTTCTTTTACCAAGACATTAAATGACTCTGGAATTCCTGATTCAAAATTTTCTTCACCTTTTACTATTGTTTCATAAACTTTTACTCTTCCAGCTACATCATCTGATTTAACAGTTAAAATTTCTTGTAATGTATACGAAGCTCCATAAGCTTCTAGAGCCCAAACTTCCATTTCACCAAATCTTTGTCCTCCTAATTGAGCTTTTCCACCTAAAGGTTGTTGAGTAACTAAACTGTATGGCCCAGTCGATCTAGCGTGTATTTTGTCCTCAACTAAGTGATGAAGTTTTAGCATGTATATTATTCCTACAGTTACTGGTCTATCAAATTTCTCACCTGTTCTACCATCCCAAAGATAAGTTTGACCAGATCCAGGTAGTTTTGCCAATTCTAACATTTCTGTAACATTTTTTTCCTTCGCTCCATCAAATACAGGAGTAGATATAGCGATTCCGTTCTGTAAATTTTCGCATAAATCCTTGAATTCAGTTTTATTAAGTTTGTCAACTTTATCTTGAAATATTTCTTCTCCATAAACTGATTTTAAAAAATTTGAAATTTTAATAGTTTTTTCAATTTTTTTATTATTTTCGTTAACTAATCTTTTTACCTCTTCACCAAATTCCTTACACGCCCAGCCTAAATGTGTTTCTAAAATTTGTCCTACATTCATTCTGCTAGGAACTCCTAATGGATTTAAAACTATATCCACTGGTCTTCCATCTTCCCTATAAGGCATGTCTTCAACTGGCACTATTTTACTTACAACTCCTTTATTACCATGTCTTCCTGACATCTTATCACCTGGTCTTAGTCTTCTTTTAATTGCCACAAAAACTTTAACCATCTTCATAACACTTGGTAACAGATCATCACCACTTCTAATTTTTAAAACTTTATCTTCGAATCTTTCAATTATATCTTGTTTTGCTTTATCATACTGGTCTCTAAGCTGTTCTAATGCAGTATCATTCTTTGAATTATCTACAGTTATTTTAAATACATCATTTATAGTAAGTTTATTTATAGTCTCGAAATCTAGTTTTGTTCCAGCTTCAATTTCTTTTATTTTTTTTGATAATGATGAATTTGATAATATTTGAGCAGCTCTTTGCTTTATACTTCTCTCTAAAATTTCTTCTTCCACAATCTTATCTTGCTGAACTTGTTCAATTTCTGCTCTTTCTATAGTGATAGATCTTTCATCCTTTTCTATACCATGTCTATTAAAAACTCTTACATCAACAACTGTTCCACTGCTTCCTCTTGACATTCTTAATGAGGTATCAGTAACATCTATAGCTTTTTCACCAAATATTGATCTTAATAATTTTTCTTCTGGTCCCGAAGCTGAGTCTCCTTTTGGTGTTACTTTGCCCACTAGAATATCCCCTGCATTAACCTCAGCACCAATATAAACTATTCCAGACTCATCTAAGTTTTTAAGAGCTTCTTCATTCACATTTGGTATATCTCGAGTAATTTCTTCCTCTCCTAATTTGGTATCTCTTGCCATTATTTCGTACTCAACTATGTGAACTGACGTAAAAACGTCATCTGTTACACATCTTTCTGAGATTAATATAGAGTCTTCAAAATTATAACCTTGCCATGGCATGAATGCTACTGTTACGTTTTTTCCTAAAGCCAATTCTCCAAGTTTTGTTGATGGACCATCTGCAATAATATCACCTGTTTTAACTTTATCTCCAACTCTAACTAAAGGTCTTTGGTTAATACATGTATTTTGATTAGATCTTTTAAATTTTTGTAAGTTATAGATATCAACACCTGATTTAGTAAAATCTGTTTCCTCAGTAACTTTAATTACTATTCGCTTTCCATCTATTTTGTCTACAACACCGTCTCTTCTAGCTACTATAGTTACACCAGAGTCTAAAGCAACGTCACTTTCAATGCCAGTTCCCACTAGTGGAGCTTCTGGTTTTAGTAATGGAACTGCTTGTCTCATCATATTTGATCCCATAAGAGCTCTGTTTGCATCATCATTTTCTAGGAATGGAATTAATGATGCTGCAACTGAAACTAACTGTTTTGGTGATACATCGATATAATCAATTGTTTCAGGTTTAGCTAATAAGAAATTTAAATTTTCTCTACATGAAACTAGTTCCTCAGTAATTTTTCCATTTTTGTCAATTTTTGTATTGGCCTGAGCTATTGTGAATTTTGTTTCTTCCATGGCTGATAAATATTCAACATTATCTTGAACCACACCATTTTTTACCCTTTTGTAAGGACTTTCAATAAATCCATATTTATTTATTTTTGCATATGTGGATAGACTATTAATTAATCCAATGTTTGGACCTTCTGGTGTTTCAATTGGACAAATTCTTCCATAATGAGTTGGGTGAACATCTCTAACTTCAAAACCTGCTCTTTCTCTAGTTAACCCTCCTGGACCTAAAGCTGAAACTCTTCTCTTATGAGTAATTTCGGAAAGTGGATTTGTTTGGTCCATGAATTGAGATAATTGCGAGCTGGCAAAAAAATCTTTTAAAGATACGGTTAATGGTTTAGCGTTAATTAAATCTTGAGGCATAGCAGACTCCACATCTAGTGTTGTCATTTTTTCTTTAATTGCTCTTTCCATTCTATAAACACCAATTCTTGCTTGATTTTCAACAAGTTCACCTACTGACCTTACTCTTCTATTTCCAAGGTGATCAATATCATCAACCTCATCTTTTCCATCTCTTAGATCAAGCATTTTATGAATAATTGCAATTATATCGTCATTTCTTAAAATAGTTACTTTATCTGAACACTCTAAATTTAATCTAGAATTCATTTTAACCCTTCCTACGTCTGATAAGTCATATCTTTCTGAACTAAAGAATAGATTATTAAAAATTTGAGTTGCTATTTCTATTGTAGGGGGTTCACCGGGTCTTAACATTTTATAAATTTCAGTTATAGCTTCATCTTTGGTATTATTTTTATCATTGTTTAAAGTAGTTAATAAATATGGACCTTTATTAATTGAATTTGTTACTGATATTTTTATTGAACTAATATTTGCTTCTAAAATTTGTTTTATAACTGTCTCGTTTAGTTCAGTCCCAATCTTAAAAGTGCCGCCTTCTTCTTCACTAATCTTTATTTCTTTATGTAAAAATTTACCAAATAACGATTCATTAGAAATAAGAATATCTTTTAAACCATTATCTGCTAATTTTTTTGCATTAAGATAATTTATTTTATCTCCAATGCTTATTATAACTTTTCCTGTCTTAGCATCTATAACTTCTTCTGAAAAATTCTTAGCTTTATAATTTTCAGGATTAAATTTTGTTTTCCATTTTTGAGTTTTTGTATCAAAATCGTATTTTTCATTATCGTAAAATTCATCAGCAATTTCAGACTTTGTGAAACCTAGAGCTAATAAAAGCGAGGAAGCAAAAATTTTTTTCTTTCTGTCAATCTTAAAATATAGGAAATCTTTAACATCATATTCAAAATCAAGCCAAGAACCTCTATTTGGTATTACTCTACAATTAAAAAGAAGTTTTCCACTAGCATGAGTTTTGCCTTTGTCATGATCAAAAAAAACACCTGGACTTCTATGCATTTGGTTTACAACAACTCTTTGAACTCCGTTAGTAATAAATGTTCCACTATTTGTCATCATTGGAACTTCTCCCATATACACTTCTTGCTCTTTAGCAGATAAAATATCTTTTGAACTATTTTCTTGGTCTATTTCATAAACTACAAGTCTCAAAGTACACTTTAAAGCAGATGAATAAGTTAAACCTCTTGCTATACATTCCTCGACATCGAATTTTGGTTTTTCTAATCTATATGAAACATACTCTAAAGTTGCTTTATCATTCAAATCTTCTATTGGAAAAATACTTTTAAAAACTCTATCAAACCCTTTAATAAGATTTTCAGTTTCATTATTAAAATCTGTTAACTCTTTATAAGAATTTTTTTGAACTTCTATAAGATTTGGAATTGATAAGCTTTCTTTAAGCTTACCAAAATTTCTTCTAATATTTTTCTTTTCCGTAAAAGATATTTGCATCAATGTAAATCACTGATTAAAAATTAATCAGCAACTAAAAATCCTTATTAACTTATTTAAGTTCTACTTTAGCGCCCGCAGCTTCTAACTTAGTTTTAATCTCTTCTGCTTCTTTTTTAGGTACGCCAGCTTTGACTTCTTTTGGCGCCCCCTCAACTAGGTCTTTTGCTTCTTTTAATCCTAGTGAAGTAGCTGCTCTTACTTCTTTTATGACATTAATTTTTTTGTCACCAGCTGATACAAGCATAATTGTAAAGTCATCTTTTTCTTCAGCTGCTGCTGCTCCGCCTGCTGCTGCAGGAGCTGCTGCTGCCATAGGTGTGACACCCCATTTCTCTTCTAATTGTTTTGAAAGATCTGCAGCTTCTGCTACAGTCAGTTTTGATAAATCTTCTATAATTTTATTTAGATCAGACATACTTTTTACTCTTTGGGTTGGGTTTCAGAATTTTCTGGGGGTAAATTACTCATTTTTTCCGATCGTGCAAGTAAAATACTAACCAATTTTGAAGCAGAAGCGTTCAAAATACCTACAATATTAGCTCTTGCTTCATCTAAAGTAGGTAAATTAGCTACATTCATTACTCCAGCTTGATCTAAAACTTCATCATCCATTATTCCACCAATTAATTTAAGATTTTCATTATCTTTAGCAAATTTTGATAAGATTCGAGCTGACATTATTGCGTCCTCACCAAAAGCGACTGCTGTTGGTCCAGTGAAAAGATTTGATAAATCTTTACATTTAGTTTTTTCCAATGCTAATTTTGTGATTCTATTTTTTGTAATCTTAAAGACAATTCCATGTTCTCTCATTTTTGATCTTAATTCATCTAATTGAGGCATTGTTAATCCCTGATAATGAGTAACCATGACTGCTTTACTATTTTCAAATTGCGAAGTCATTTCAGTAATATAAGTTTTTTTTTGTTCTTTGTTCATCATATTATTAAATATTTTTTTCTAATTTGAGTTTATAAGAAATGCCCATTGTAGATGTTAAAAAAGTCGATTTTATTAAGTCACCTTTTAAAGTATTATTCGATTTTTCTTTTTCTAATGTATCTAATATTGCATTGTAATTTTTAATTAATTGATCATCTTTGAAAGATTTTTTTCCAATACTCACCCCAATATTTCCATCTTTATCATTCCTAATTTCTACTTGACCAGATTTAGCATCTGAAACAGCCGTTTTAAGATTTTCAGTTACAGAGCCTAATTTTGGATTTGGCATTAATCCTTTTGGACCCAAAACTTTTCCAAGCTTAGATAATTTTATCATCATTGAAGGTGTACAAATTAATTTTTCGAAATTCATTTCTCCATTTTTAATCTTCTCTATAAACTCATCCCCACCAACTATATCTGCCCCTGCAGCTTTAGCATCTTGAGCTTTTGCATCCTCACAAACGACAGCAACTTTCACTTTTTTTCCAGTGCCACCAGGTAGATTTACAACTGTTCTAATGTTAATTTCATTTTTCTTTTGTTTATTATTTATTTGAAAGCTCAAATCGATAGACTCATCAAATTTTGATGTACAATTTTTTTTTACATCAAGAAGTAATTTTTCAATTCCTTCAACGGATTTTTCTGAAGTTTTTTCAAGTAATTTTTTAAATCTTTTTGATGCCATTATTCTTTTACCTCAATACCCATGGATCTTGCAGAACCAGCAATAATTTTTACTGCTTGATCTAAGTCTATTGCATTTAAATCATTCATTTTTTGTTTTGCTATTTCTTCAGCTTGCTTTTTTGTTATCGATGCTACTATATTTCTGCCAGGTTCTTTAGACCCACTTTTTAATTTTGCTGCCTCACGAATAAAAAAAGAAGCAGGTGGAGATTTAATCTTAAAATCAAACTTTTTATCCTTATAAACTGTAATTTCTACTGGAACTGGTTTCCCAGCTAATGATTTTGTTTTATCATTAAATGCTTTACAAAATTCCATTATATTTACACCTCTTTGTCCCAAGGCAGGTCCAACTGGTGGTGCAGGATTAGCCTGACCCCCTTTTATCTGTAATTTTATAAATCCACTTATTTCTTTTTTTACTGCCATATATTAACTTGCTTTCTCAACTTGATTATACTCCAAATCAACAGGTGTTGGTCGCCCAAAAATAGACACTGAAACCTTTAGTCTAGATTTCTCTTCATCAACATCCTCTACCATTCCACTAAAAGATGCAAAAGGTCCATCAACAACCTGAACTTTTTCACCAACGCTGTACTCTATACCAGATTTTGGCTGAGCTACACCATCTTTTATTTGACCTAAAATTTTCTCTATTTCTTTATCAGAGACTGGTACCGGTATACCTTTAGAGCCTAAAAAGCCACTCACTCTTTTAATGTTTTTAATCATATGATAAATACCATTATCCATCTCACTTTTTATTAATACATACCCTGGAAAATATTTCTTTTTTCTTTGAACTCTTTTTCCTCTTTTAACCTCTGTTACGTCATGAGTGGGTACTATTATCTCCTCGAATTTTTCAGATATTTTTGCTTTATCTGCTTCTTCTTTTATCAATGCAGCTACTTTATTTTCAAAGCTAGAATGTGATTGAACAATATACCAGTTTTTCATTAGATACTTACCTTTAATAATAATTCTAATAAAAACTTTAAAACTTGATCTAATAAAAGAAAAAATAATGACATAACCAGCGCCATTAAAAAGACCATCAAAGCACCTTGTAAGGTCTCTTTACCAGTCGGCCATGTAACTTTAAACGCCTCTTGTTTGACCTCTTGAATAAATTTAATCGGGTTTTTCATAAATAATATTTACAATTTCTAATTGGCAGGAGCGGAGGGACTCGAACCCTCAGCCTCCGGTTTTGGAGACCGGCGCTCTACCAATTGAGCTACACTCCTATATAGAGCTTACTCTATAATTTTAGTTACTACTCCTGCTCCAACAGTTCTTCCACCTTCACGAATTGCAAAATTTAATTTTTCTGACATCGCAATCGGTGTAATTAGTTTAACTGTAAATTTAGCGTCATCACCTGGCATAACCATTTCAGTTCCAGATGGTAATTCTACCTCTCCAGTAACGTCTGTTGTTCTAAAGTAAAACTGAGGCCTATACTTAGTGAAGAAAGGAGTATGTCTGCCCCCCTCTTCTTTTTTAAGAACATAAGCTTGAGCTTCAAATTTAGTGTGTGGTGTTACAGAACCAGGTTTACAAAGAACTTGTCCTCTTTCTATATCCGTTCTCTCTACACCTCTTAATAGTACACCAACGTTATCTCCTGCTTCACCAGAATCTAAAAGTTTTCTAAACATTTCAACTCCAGTACAAACTGATTTTTTAGTTTCTCTAATTCCTACTATTTCAATTTCATCTCCTGTTTTAAGTACACCAGATTCTACTCTTCCAGTAGCAACTGTACCTCTTCCTGAAATTGAAAAGACATCCTCAACAGGCATCAAAAAATCTTTATCTTTCGGTCTGTCAGGTTGTGGAATAAATTCATCAACATTCTTCATTAATTCTAAAATTGAGTTCTTTCCAATTTCATCGTCTCTTCCCTCAACAGCAGCCAATGCAGAACCCTTAGCAATTGGAGTTTTGTCACCTGGAAATTTGTATGAAGTTAAAAGTTCTTTAATTTCTTCTTCAACTAGATCAATCATCTCTTTATCATCTACTTGGTCAACTTTATTTAGATATACGCAAATTGCAGGAACGCCAACTTGTCTTGCCAAAAGAATATGTTCTCTTGTTTGTGGCATAGGTCCGTCAGCAGCATTTACAACTAGAATTGCTCCATCCATCTGGGCTGCACCAGTAATCATGTTCTTAACATAGTCAGCGTGGCCTGGACAGTCTACATGAGCGTAGTGTCTTTTTTCAGTTTCATATTCAACATGCGCAGTTGAAATTGTAATACCTCTCTCTTTTTCTTCTGGAGCTTTATCAATTTGATCATACGCAACAGCTTTAGCTCCACCAGTTTCAGATAAAACTTTTGTGATAGCTGCTGTTAATGTTGTTTTACCGTGGTCTACATGGCCAATTGTACCAATGTTACAATGTGGTTTGTTTCTTACAAATTTTTCTTTTGACATTACTTATATTCCTCACATTTCTTTTTAATAATTTTTATTCTTGGAGCGGGTAAAGGGAATCGAACCCTTACATCCAGCTTGGAAGGCTAGCGTTCTACCATTGAACTACACCCGCACAACCCCAAGAGTATCACTCCAGTATTACTTAAAGTTCATTGAATGGTGGAGGGGGAAAGATTCGAACTTTCGAAGACCGAAGTCAACGGGTTTACAGCCCGCCCCATTTGACCGCTCTGGAACCCCTCCCTTAGGGGAAGTGTCCCCTTGTTCAATAAGCTTCAAACAACATGCGTTTTATATATTTTATTTGTATAAATGCAACACGTGATTTAGTGAGAAAATATTCAAAAAAACGTGTAAAAATGTATGAAATTTATGAATAAATCCTCTTTTTTTATAATTGGACAACATGCTGTTATAGAAGCTTTAAAGAATCCAAGACGAAAGGTTTTAAAAGTTTTTTTAACTGAGGAAAGTAAAAAGAATATACATAGAAAAAGCCCAAATCAAAATCTTCTTAACAATGTAAAAGTTTATTTTAAAACAAAAAAGGAGCTTGATAAATATGGTAATAAAGAAAATTTATTACATCAAGGCTATGTCGCTGAAATAGAACACTTAGATAAATCAGTTTTAAAAGATTTTATTAAGGATAGAAATGATATTACTTTTGCATGTTTAGATGGAGTAACAGATCCAAGAAATATTGGATCTTTGATAAGAAGTGCAGCTTCATTCAATATAGATGGAATAATAGTTAAAGAAAGATCTTTTCCAAGTGAAAGTAAACTTTTATTTAAAGCAGCAAGCGGTGCTTTAGAATACATAAACATATTTGAGGTATCAAATATAAACTCAACTCTAAAGAATTTAAAAGAAAAAAATTTTTGGGTATATGGTTTTGATGGTAGTGCAGAAAAAAAATTTACTAATATTGATTGGAAAGGAAATAAAGTTCTTTTATTTGGATCAGAAGGTTTGGGTATGCATCAACATACATCAAAATATGCAGATTTTTTAGTTAGAATTGATATTGATAAAAATATAGAAAGCTTAAATATATCAAATAGCGCAGCTATTGTATTTCATCATTTAAGCTATTTGAAAAAAAGAGTTGATTAATTTAGAAATACTTAATAATTATTGCGGATGCCCTTGTAGCTCAGCTGGTAGAGCAATTGATTTGTAATCAATAGGTCCGCGGTTCGAATCCGTGCGGGGGCACCATCATCCAATAAAATCAGCGTTAAATTTTTATTTAGAATTTTAGTTTTAATCAAATTTCTTTGGTGAGTGTGACGCTAGTGTGACGTGAATGTGATGTGATCAGTAGTCGTTAAGTCAAATTAAAAACATAATCTTATATTATAATTAGCTATGTTAGGAGAAATAATTCTTTTAGGCTACATACCACTTAAAATTTTTAGAAAATTAAGAAAAATTTTAATTAAAATTAAAAATAACTCTATGAGAATAAGTGGTACAAGAACCAAAGACAAAAAAACAGAATTGATAAGACTAAAATTGTTTTAAAAGAAAACAATTTTTTTAATTCAAGGTCTAATAATTGGTTCATTATTTCACAAGACCTAATTATTAACTCCTTAAATAACCTTCTTAAAGTCATACAAACATGCCTAGAAACACGATCCCTAAAAGTTTTTTCATTTAAACTGATTTAATAAATTTAGATATTATATCAAATATCTTAGTTGTTATTAGCACTCGTTTAGTCCACAAATTAAATATATATAAATAACTTAATACAAGCCAAATAATCCACGTAAAAATTTCATCCGGTCCTCTCGTAACTTCTCTTTCAATTAAATTTTCTAAAGTATAAAAAAATGAACTTTCCATTATGTTTAAACGAATTTGACCGCTATCATAATCATATAGAAAAATTAAAATATAAATTATTATTCCAAAAACGATTATTGATAATCTTTTATTTTTATCTGTCATCTAATCAAAATATTGATAACCCCAAGCTTGTTTCATTCTAACAAGAAATCTGACCTCTTTATCTTTTAATTCACCATCAGATAAGGCAACTCTTTTAACAAAGTCTTTTGCTTGGAATTTTGCATTATCTTTTGTGATATTTCCTAAATAAAAATCTTGAGCAACATCAATATCACCTGAAAATTTTTCGTTTATTTCATCTGATGCATTATGTACGTTAAAATCAACTTTAATCTCTTTTGCAATCCTTAGTATTTCAGCAGTCTCGTCTTTTCCTAAACCATGATCAGCTAATGCCATGCATACACATAAATTCAAAGAGTTGATCTTATCCGACATGTTTAAATCCTTTTCTTATACATTCCTTTATACTGTTAGTATAAAACTCACCACTTTTGATATCAATATGAACCTTGTCATAAAATTTATCAAAAGGGAAAAAGAATAATTTTTTTCCTCTTTTATTTATATTGCATTTGATCATTGGAAAATTTTTATCTAATTTAATGTTTCTATGTTGAATGTTTAATTTTTTTGCAACATCTTTAGCTCTATCTGAAAGTTTTGCTGTTGTCACAAATACACCTTTTGGGAAATTGTTCTTATTATAAATATAATAAAGGATAGTGCCTGCTAATTGCATCAAATGCTTTTCGTGAATAGTTTTTCTTTTTGACCAATTTTTAGCTTGAATAATTAGAACTTGTTTTTTCTTTGTACAAATTAAATCCCTGCCTAAATCACTTTTCCCTTTTATAATACCATAAGGCTCGACTCTCCAACCATTCTTTTCATAAAGAAATCTTATCTGTCTTTCGTAGAATTCCCCTATCCCCTCCTTTGAATGAACTTTCTTTTTATATTCATCAAATTTTTTCTGGAGATCTTTCATTGAAAAATACTATCACTGTGACGCTAGTGTGACTATATCAAAGTTAAACTTCAAAATTCGTTGGAAACAAATATCAATTTAAAGTTTTATAATGATTTTGTGATTTGCCTTAGTGGCATTCTTTTTAGCACTATTTGTATATCCATTATAAGCAACTACACCTACAGCAGCGAGGATGCCAATGATTGCTACTACGACTAAAAGTTCTATTAGGGTGAAGGCTTTTTTATTGAGTGACGTCAATTATTATTTCTTTATTAAAATTTATCAATCTTATATGAAAAACCACTTTTTTTTTTTAAAATTACATTATTCCACATACTGCTTTGCCTGTTATTACTTTTTTTTTTATTAGATTTTTCTGAGTAATAAATTTTGGATTTTACGATATCGTATTTACCAGAATTTATAAAAAAAGTTTTATGGCCATTCATCACTTTAAAATTATAAATTTTTTCAAATTTCCAATGATGATTTTTAACAGCAAATGAATAATTTGGAGAAAAATCTCTTAGAAAAATATGACCGCCTTTTTTTAAACACCAGTCGAGGGATCCAATCATACTTAGTATAACATCTCTATCAACCCACGACAAAACATCATCTATTATTATTAGATCAAATTTTTGATAATTTTTTTTCGAGCAGGGAAAAAATTTTGAATTTAAAAATGTTTTGTTTTCAAGTTTAAGTTTAAAATATCTTTTTGAATAATTGCATGCATGTTTAGAGGGCTCAACTCCATAAACATTAGCCTTATATTTATTCTTTAAATAAAATAACAAATCTCCAATAAAGCAACCTATTTCCAAGATTTTTGATCTATTTTTTATTTTAATATATTTTAAAATGAAATCTAATATTTCAATCTTGTTTTTTCTGATTTCATAGGTTTTAGGTAAATTTAATGAATTCCTTTTAAAAAAAAAATTAGACTCTTTTTTAAAATAAAAGTTATCTTGATAAATTTTTATCTGCTTTTTCATAAAACTTTTCTGATAATAACCAGGCTTTAGCCATATTTAAAGGTGCAAAATTTCTGTTATATGTGATGTCAAAACCTTTATTTCTAAAATGATTAACTTTTTTATCGATAACCTTTAAACATTCCATTATGTCGTTATTATTTGGCATAAAAATTGTTCTGCTTAGTTTTTTTCTTATCTTTATAATTTTATTATCTTTGATAATTGGTTTTAATGAATGAGAAACTTTATGTTTAAAAATTTTATTATCAATTTTCTTTTCAGAATAACTTAATTCAAACAATAATTCATTATTACTTTTTTTATATGATATTTTACTAATTCTTGATAATTCAATAAAATTTTTTAATGCACATAAAATTTCAGAAAAATATATATTTAGTTTTTTTTTGAGTTTTATCTTTGCAAGAAAAAAATATCTTTTATTTCTAGTAAGTCTTTTAATATTTATTTTTTCCCTATTATTAAAAAATTTAAAAAAAAAAGTTGGCATTGTTGTTATAAAAATTTGATTTGTAAAAATTTTTTTTGTTCTTTTTTTAGTTTGGATAGAAACATTATTTGACTCAATAGACAGTGTGGAGTTCTTTAAGATAATTATATTATTATAACTTTTAAGCTTATTTTCAAATTGATTCGATATATCAAAAAATAAATTATTCTTTTTGGGTATTGCAAAAAAATTAATTTTTTGTTTTGTCATTTGTCTAAATTTATCTCCTTCATCATCAGAAATATAATGAAATTCTTTTGGTAAAAACCAGGGTACTAAAAGTTGCAAACTGTTATTTATTTTTGAGTAATATTTTTTTGAAACTATTTCTAAGGTTTTTTTATAATTACCAGTTAACTGTTTAAAAAGTAGATTTAAAGATTTTGATTTAAATTTTTTCTTTTTTAGATTTTTTTTTAACTCTAGTGGAAATTTATCATAACTAGTATTTTGTATAAAATACTGATTAATTAAAAGTGATCTCTTTATTAAAAATTTTCTAAATTTAACTTTTATTTCATTTTTAAGAAAAAAAAATAATTTTTTTGATCTGTTTATTTCTAGACCATGAAATCCATTATTTACTTTTTTACCATCTAAATTAATAGGTTTAAAAGATGATAAAATATTATTTGAATTATCTAATAAATAAATATTTTCATTATGATATTTCTTTGCGATTTTAATTGCTAATAATGAACCTGTTAAACCAGCACCAACAATAACTGTATTACCCACAAATTATCTCCAACGGTTTCATTAATTAATTCATACCTATAAAGTCTCAATTATTAAACTAAAATTATTAGATATTTTTTTTTTCATAAAAATTTATCGATTAGATATTTTCTGGGTACTTATCTTTAAAATTTATTTTTTTAAAAAGTGTTAATGAAACACTGTCTGATTTAAAAATTTTTTTTTCATTAGTTTTAGTTCTATATTTCACCTTATAGACAATTTCAAATAAACCACTTTCAATTAAAAAATTGTCATAACTCATTTTAAAAGATGTTAATTTTTTTGAATGAAAATCTTTATTAGAATGTTTGAATAAAGGGTCAAAATCCCAGATTAATAAGTAACCACCTTCTGATAATTTTTTATGTATTAGATCAAATTGTTTAAAAATTAATTCTCTATCAAGATTATATAAAAAGAAACCGCATATAATTAAATTAAAATTTATTTTTATTTTATCAATTTCAAGGCTTGAAATATTAAGTAATTTTAATTTTTTATATCTTTTCTTTCCATCTTTAATAGCTTGTTTTGATAAATCGACTCCAAAATTTTCTTTAGAATTACACAATTGAGCATATTGATTAAGTTTATTACCATTGGTACATCCAATTTCTAAAATACTATCTGCTTTTAAATTATTCTCTTTTATTAAATTATTTATTTTTTTATCAATTAAATTTTTTTGCAATTCTTTTTTATTTCTTGAAAAATATCTATTAGCTTCTTTTTGTTTTACTAAATTTAAATTATACATGAAATTAGGATAGCAGATCTTTTTAAATTTTGTAATTTAAAATTTCACTTATTATAAAATAACTTAATTTGCATTTCGGTAAATTTATAAATCTTTTTATTATTTCTAAAAAAATTCATATACCATTCTGAAGTTAATTTAATTATTTCATTAATATTTAATTTTGAAGACCATTTAATATTTTTCATTATTAATTTGCTTGATAATTTAAGATACTTTTTTTCAACAAAATTTATCTTACCTGTTTTATATGAAATCTTTATATAATCCGATTTTTCTATAAACTTTTTTATTAGGGATTTGACAGGTAAATTTAAATCTGATTTAGGGCCTATATTATATATATGTGATTTATCAAATATTTTATCTCCTTTAACTAAAAGTAATTTCAAGATGCCCTCGGTCACATCAAGTATATGTTGCCATGGTCTTGTGGCATTTGCGTTTCTTAATTTGATATTTTTTTTTTTTAAATTTGATAAAAATAAATCTGGTATCAATCTTGATTTTTCCCAGTCACCACCGCCGATAATATTTCCTGCTCTTACAATAAAAATATTTTTACTATACTTAAAGAATGAATCTTTATAACTATTTGAAATCAAATCCTGTGAGGATTTACTTGCACTATATGGGTCTTCACCACCCAATGGTGATTTTTCATTTAATTTATTTTTTTCTAGATTTTTATAAACTTTATCAGAAGTAAATATTAAAATATTTTTTAAATGTCTAAGTTCTTTAGATAACTCTAACAATTTAACTGTACCCATGACATTAGTTTCATAATTTTTTAAAGAATTTACATAAGACTCAGAAACAAGTGGTTGAGAAGCCAAATGTATCAATATTTGTGGTTTGAATCTTTTAATAATATTTTTATATTTATCAAGGTTGATTAAATCATCATAAATAGTTTTTATTTTTTTTTTATATTCAGAATTATTAGACAAATATCTTTTATCTTTCTTTTTAAAAGAATATCCTAATATTTTTGAGTCCATAAGATTTAATGTTAAAGATAAATAGGATCCCACAAACCCTGTATTACCTGTTATTAAAATTCTTTTATTTTTAAAAAACTTTTTATATTTATTAAATGTCATTTAAATCTCCCATCAAATATTTCTTTTAGTTCACTAAATAATTTGTACCTAGGTTTCCAGCCAGGATAATTAAATATTTTTAAAGTTGGGTTTATTGACTCATTTATACGGTATTTTTTTTTTCCAATATTCATTTTTAAATTTTTACTTAAAATCTTTTTTAATTTTTTGACAAAATTGATCAATCTAATAGGTTTTCTAGAGCTAACTGTGAAGGATTTAAATCCTTTTAATTTATTTAATTTTATGTCTTTAATTATCATCAATATCAATATTAATAAGTCATTAATATGTACATAATCCAAATATTGTTTACCTGCTGTTATATTTAATGATTTATTTTTCTTATAAGTTCTAAGTAAATCATTTAAAAATTTTTTTCTCCTATCATTAGCTCCATAAGTGTCAAAGATTTTTAAAGATATTAAAGCTGATTGATTGTTTTCATAAAATTTAAAAAAAATGTCATTGGCTTTTTTTGTTGCTGCATAAAAATTAAGTGGTTTCTTATTTTTTTTATCACCCAATTCCCATTTACTTCCAAATGAAATAAAACCCTTAAAATTTTTGTGTTGTAAAGCTTCATTAATAAATAAAATATTTGATAAAAGATTTGAATTAACAATATTTGGTATATTTTTTTTTGATATAACAAGATTTTGATTTGCTGAACAATTAATAATAATGTTTGGTTTTTTTGTTTTAATTTCACTAATAATTTTATTGATCCAGTTTTTTTTATTTTGTTTGTATGAAGAAAAAGAAAAAATTTGATAATTAGTATTTTTTTTCAAAAATAAAGATATATTACCCCCAATAAATCCAGTCGATCCAATTACACCAATTTTCATTTTGATTTTTTAATATAGTCTTTTAACTCTGTTAAATTTTTGTCTTTTTTTGAAAAGTACATTTTCATTTTAGGAATATTTAAGTTAATTGATTTTACATTTATTCCAAATTCTTTTTTAGGATTGTAACCAGAGGAACATAGATTAATTATTGTTGTATTATTTTCTAAAACTACAACACCGTGAGCGAAACCTTTTGGTATATAGACAGCTAATAAATTTTTAGAATTAATAATCTTTTTGAAAACTTTACCGTATGTTTTAGATTTTTTTCTTAAATCTATTGCAATATCTAGTATTTTTCCTTTAACACATATAATTAATTTTGCTTGTGAAAATTTTCCTATTTGCCCATGCAAACCTCTTACAGTGCCTTTTTTTGATATGCTTATGTAACTCTCAAAACATCCAAATTTGAGTGATTTATTTTTTTTATTAAAAATTTTTATTACATCGCCCCTTAAATCATTAAATTTTTTCAATTTTATTAACTTCAAATCTTTAAATTGTGTTGAATTAATTTTCATTAATTTATATTTGTATTAATGTTTACTAAATGTGTCTATCAAAGAAATTATTAAGTTTATGAAAAAAAGTAATAAAAATTTAACCACATATTGCATTTCGCACAAATACGACAAAAAATTAGATAAACTTAACTTAAAATTAATAGGCAGTGGCGCTTTTAATAAAAAATTTCCATCTCATTGGTTAAATGATGCCAAAGGTAAAAAAAATATATCTAAGAAAAATTATAATTATGGATCATTAACTTCAATTTACTGGATTTGGAAAAACGATATAAAATTTATAAAATCAAATGATTATATTGCAATATCTCATTATAGACGTTTTTGGCTTAAAGAAAATTATAATAAATTTGTCAACTCAAAAAATTTAAAAAAAAATTTATTAACAGGTATACCTGTTAAATATAGTAAATATGATGCTTTTGTTTGTAGTCCAATAAATCTAAAAGGATATAAGTTAAGTAAATTATTTAAAAAAGCTAAAAGAAGTTTGATTAAGGATCCATCAATTATGTATAACAAAAAAAAACACACGATTAATCTTCACTTTAATATGTTCCATATTTACAATGGTTTAATTAATTCATGTAAATTACTTAATATTAATGATAAAGATGATTTTCTAAAATATGTTAAAACCGAAACTGAATATTTCCCATTGAGTATATTTATAGTTAAAAAAAAAATTTTTGCTAAACTTTGTAACGATACTTTTAAATGGTTAAAGAAGTGTGAAAAAATATTTAATAAAAATAAACTTCGAAATTATGGTGAAGTTCGAATATTTGATTTTTTAGCTGAAAGATATTTTTCATTTTGGATCTCTAAATATTGTAAATATAAAACATGGCCATATAAACATTTGGATATAACTAAATGAAATGTATAATTTTAGCTGGAGGTTACGGCACACGACTTGCAGAAGAAACCAAACTTAAACCAAAACCTCTAGTTAAGATTGGATCTAAACCAATCATTTGGCATTTAATGAAAATATATTCTCATTTTGGAATAAAAGATTTTATAATTTGCTTAGGTTATAAAGGTGAATTACTTAAAAAAGAAGTTAATTATCTTAATCATAATAAAAATTGGAATATTGAGTATGTAAATACTGGTTTAAATACAATGACTGGTGGAAGAATAAAAAGAGTTAAAAAATATTTAAGCAAAAATGATAATATCTTTTGTTTATCATACGGAGATGGATTATCAGATGTTAACATCAACAAACTAATTAAATTTCATAAAAAAAATAATAAAATAGTTACTTTGACTGCTGTAAAATATAAAAATCCTAAAGGAATTTTAGAAATTAAGACTAATTTAAAAATTTCAGCAATTAAAGAAAAACCAATAGAATATATTAATGGTGGTTTTTTTGTTGTATCTAAAAATGTTTTCAAATTTTTAAAAAATGATCAAACTATTTTTGAGAAAGATTGTTTGCCACAATTAGTAAAAAAAAAACAATTAATGGCATATAAACATGATGGATTTTGGGGCTGCATGGATACAATGAGAGAAAAGAATGAACTTAACAAAATTTGGAAGAGTAAAAAGAGAGCTTGGAAAGTTTGGTTAAAATAAGAATAATTTCAATTTAAATTCTATAAATTATATCTGAAGCCGAAATTAAATAGTATAATATAAAATATGACATCAAATATAGTGGGATTGTTTTATTTTGATAAAAAATTCTTAGTAAATCTGTCTTAACTAAAGTAAAAAAAATTATAAATAACATTGGCTCATAATATCTTTGATAAACTTGCATTGAGAAAAACATAAAAACTAGAATTAAGAATATCAAGATATTCTCTTTATTTTCCAAGGAAATGTAAATAAAGATTGCTAGAGTTAAAAAAGATGTAAAATAAAAAAAGAGATTATTTTCAAATAATTTTTGAGAGATCAAATAATTTACTCCTCCACCCTGCCAGCTAATTGGATTAAAATTAATTGATAAAATGATTACAAAAATTAAGGAAACGATTGATGCGATAAATAATCTATTAATTTTCATTTGTCCGAAAATTAAATTCAAAAAAATTATCGGAATTAATGTGATTGACATTATTGATGAATTTCCTAATAAAAAATAATTAATGGCTTTAAGAGTAATAAGTTGACCTGTTAATAATTCTGGAAATAGATAAGTATAATAAAAAACTGGTATTGATGAAATTACACAAATTATAAACAATTTAATAAAATTTTTAATAGTAAAATATTGAAAATATTTAAATAAAAAATAAATAAAAAATACAGCAAAATATTGTCTCGTATACGTAGCCAAAACTAAAAAAAGTATTTGGAAGAAAGAATTTTTATCTAAATAATCTCTCTTATTCATTTCCCATTTTTTAAAAAAATAGATAGATAAAATAAAAAAAAATAAAGAAGTGATTAGATCGTTTGCCCAGATCGATGTATATCTAAAAGATGGAATAAAAAAAATTACCGAAGAAATAAAGAGAATATTATTTCTTAAAATACTATTTGTATTTTGTATCAATATTGATGAGTAAAAAAGAAAAGGTATTGATAATGAAAAGATACAAAAAATTAATCTCAAAATATCAGTATCAGTAATTATTCTAGTAACAAAAGAAAGGATAATAAAATGTAAAGGGGTATGAACTAAAGTCCAATTTTTAGGATCAGATAATATGTTTTCTTGCAAAGCTAAAATAAAACCATATGTAACTTCGAAATCACCTCTTGCCCCACCGCCTGTACCATCTTCATTAAAATAGAAACCTATAAATAATAAACAAGCAGAAAAAACAAAAATAAATTTATATAAATTTTTTTTTAAAAAGAAATTCATAGATTAAACTAATTCTTATATACATTTCGTACTAAAATTTTCAATGGAAGTTCGTAGAATTTGTGTACTATGAAAGATGTAATAAAAACTAAAATAAAATAAAATATGAAAAAATATTCACTATTGAAGTTTAAGTTTATTAATTCTTTACTAATGATTATGAGAATAATTTGAATAGGAAAGTGAATTAGATAAATAGTGTAGGAAAGTTCACCAACAATTAAGAGCTTTTTTCCTAAATTTCTAAAAAAATGTTGAATTATACTTAAATTAATAATTAACAAAGGAAACTTAACCAAAAACAATAAAATCATAAATCTATCACCAATCAAAAAAGATATTGATTTCTGAAAATCAAAAAAAAAATCATTTAAAAACCTTCCAAATACTAAAATATTAAAGAGAGTCATAATACTAATAACCATAAATTTTTTTTTTTTTAAAATCTCAATAATTTTTTGCGATAAAAAATAAGTTAAACCACCTAGGTAAAATAAAAAAATTCCTAAAAGGAATGATGTACTTAATATTTCATGGAAAAAAATATAAATAAAAAAAATTAAGATTAATATAACAGAGGTTTGAATGAAATCTTTTAAATAAAATAAGCAGATCACAAAAAAACTAACATAGGCGAAAATTTCTACTGAAATTGACCATGAAGGATGATTAAAACCTGCTGAAATTTCAAAGTTAAAAAAATTATTAATACCCCACTCTTGAATTAAAAAAAAATGTAAAATAAAATTTGTTAATGAGTTATCTGGATATACATAATATTCTGAATAAAGAAAAAGAAATATTTTTTGCAAAATAAGTATCAAAATTAAAGTAAGTAAATGCAAAGGATATAATCTTGAAATTCTTAAGATAAAAAATCTTTTAAAGTTTATTTCATTGTTGAAAATTTTATCTCTATAAATAGCAAAAAAGATAAATCCAGATAAAATAAAAAAAAATTGAACTGCTACAGAACCAAATTTATAAAAAGGGGAGATAACATAAAAAAAAGGCTGATCTGTATAAACAAAGTTTGATGCAACAGTTCCAGGTTTAATAAAAAAAAAATGTTGGTAGTGCTGCAATACAACACATATAGCTGCTATACCTCTAAAAATATCTAGTAGATAATATCTTTCATTTTGGTTATCTTTAATCAAAATATATTTATTCTTTTAATTTTTTTCTTTTTTAGACTGTTCAATCTTAATTTTTTTTTCAAGAGTTGAATTTGAATTATACAACAAATTAAATTTTGTTGTATTATCTATTTTAACAGTAACACTTTTTGCATTTCTAAACTCAGTATTATCTGCTACAGCACTTATTGGTCTTTTTGAAATATCCAGATTTTTAATTATAACTTTAGATTTATTTGATAAAATTCTACTTTTCCATCTTCGAGGTCTAAATGGACTAATTGGTGTAACTGCAATCTTGTTTGAATTTAAGTTAAGTATTGGACCATGTACTGACAAATTATATGCTGTGCTTCCTGCTGGTGTAGTAACAAGAACTCCATCCGAAATTAACTTTTTTATTAAGATTTTTTTATTTATTCTAACCTCTATTTTTGCTGCTTGTCTACTTTGTCTTAATATTGAAACTTCATTAATTGCTAATGACTTTTTGATGTCATTATTTCTATTAATTACTGTCATTAAAAATGGTGATATGCTAATCATTTTAGACTTGTTCAAATCATTTAAAATATTTTTTTTATTAAATCTGTTCATTAAAAAACCATAGTTACCTGAATTAATTCCATAAAATGAGTTACTCTTTTTTTTATTTTTTTTTAAGGTTTTAAGCATAAATCCATCACCACCAACGACAATAATAATATTTGATTTGTTTAATTTAGATTTATTTATTTTTTTTAATAAAGTACTTTTTATTCTTTTTGATTTAGTGTTGTTGTCAGAAATAATTTGCAATTTTTTCATTTTACTAAATGGTGCCCTCGGCCAGACTCGAACTGGCACTCCGCAAGCGGCAAGGATTTTAAGTCCTTTGTGTCTACCAATTTCACCACGAGGGCATTTGTGAATTTCATGAGTATTTATGCTAATATTTATAATTGAACAAGATGAATAAGTAAATTTTTTTTATCTTATCTCTCTAGCTACTAGTCTGCTACTAGTTATCCTATAAAATTCTATATATATTAAAATAGTTATATCTTAGTAAATTTATCAGGTTTACCATCTCCATCTGTATCAGTACCTATTAAATCTGGTTTACCATCAAAATCTTTATCTACAATCCAAGCATCTATTTCACCATCTTCATTTTTGTCATCACCAATTAGATCTGGTCTACCATCTTTATTTGTATCTATACCGATTAATTCAGGTTTACCATTTTGATTTTTATCTTTAATGACAGTATCTATTATTCCATCCCCATCATCGTCATAATAAAATGTATCTGGCTTTCCGTCATTATCGGAATCTATTTTTTTTACAACTTTATCAATTTTTTTATTTTCTTTTTTTTTCGCTTCTTTTTTTCCAATTTTTTTTATATTTTTCAAAAAATTAATCACTTCTAAAGAAGTAACAGCAAAATTTAAATTTTCTCCTTGTGCTTTAAAAGAGTTGACTCCAAGTAATTCTCCTTCAGAACTAATTAGTGGTCCACCTGAGTTTCCTGGGCTTATAGGAGTTTGTGTTTGAATTATTGAAGCTTCATGTTGCGTTTTTTCATAGTTCCACTTGTAATTATTTCTTATCTGACTGACATAGCCTTTTGTATATGTCCAAGAAAGTGATCCAGGATGACCTATAGCATGAACATCCGAACCAACGTCTGGCAACTTATTGGACAATTTTAATTCATTTACATCATTTGGAACTTTTCCATTAAGCCTTAACACTGCTAAATCTTTGGTAGCATCATAACCTATAACATCAGCAACCATCACATCACTTTTTTCTATCTCACCATCTTTTTTAAATATAACGCCAACAACTTTGGCGTTTTGTATAACATGCCAATTAGTAATTATTGCACCAATATCTTTCATTATAACAGAGCCAGAACCAGTACCTTTGATATCATTGTTATAAATTAAAACAACACTTCTTGAATACTTACCATAAATATTTTGTCCAGTTGTACCTCTGGTCTTATTTTTTTCATTCTTTAACTTGTCTAAAATATTTAAAGTTCCAAAAGGAATGTCCTTTTCACTTACTTTTGTAAAATTTTCGCTTATTGAAAAATCCCCAATAGTTGCGCCACCTCTTGTTATATTTTCATTTATATTTTCACTTAAAATTGAGGTAATATCTTCATTACTATAAGTTACAGATTTAGGTAAAAAAAATAAGATGACTAAGAATATTGTTAAATATTTAATTTTTTGGATCATTATATTTAATTTTCAAATTATTAATGTACATGCAAAATTTTTTAAATTCAATAATCTAGAAGAAGCCCGAAAAATTTACCCTTCAAACCCTAGTAAAGCTCACGAATTAATAGATGAAACAATTGAGCATTATATTAAAAAACCAAATAAGGATTTCCCGTGGCTAGGTTGGGCCTACTCAGATAAAGCACATTTTTTTGATATGGAAGGTAATAAAAAATTAGCATTAGAATATCAAAGTAAATCTTGTGAAGAACAAAAAAAGGATTTTAAAAAAGTTAAAATTAATCAAAAAAAGCGTAATCTTATTCAATGCTATTACTTTCTAAGTAGTTTGTTAAAAGATAATAATTTTCTGGAAAAAAGTCTGAATATTTCAACTAAAGCAATCAACATATTCAATGAATTTAAAAATAATAATTATGAAATAGATGAATATGCGGGTTCAAAAGAATTTGCTTATCAACTAGTTCATAGAGCAAGAGTATACAAAGATCTTTTTAGATACGAGGAATCTATAAAAGATTATGAACAATATATAAAAATAATTTCAATAAAAAATACAAATGAGTTGGCATCAGATGATTATTTAAATGCATTATCTGAAGTTGAATCTATTTACTCAACCAGAGGTGATACAAAAAATGAATATAAGTATTTAAAATTAAGATATGAAATAATTCAACAATACAATAAATCAAATCTAAATTTACAAGCAAAAATTAATAGACAAATTGGATTTCATTACCAATCTACAAATCAATATGATAAAGCAATTACTCATTTTGATTTAACGCTTGGTTATGTAAAAAAAAGTCTTGAGAATAATAGCAGTTATAGTAATAAAAAAAAATTATTTGCTGATAAAGAAATGGCATTGCTTGGAAAATTAGATGCAGAGCAGTCTATCAAACAAGATTTAAATCAATATAAAAAAGTTTATTCAATAATGTTATCAATGAATGATGAGTTAGAGCTTTTAGATAAAAGCACAACTGCATATACGATCTTGGATACTTATTACGGTTTGATAAATGACTATGAGCAAAGAAAGATAAATTTAAATAATGCTAAAGAACTAGTAGAGAAGCAAATTAAAGAAGCCAAAAAAATAGATAGTTGGTTATTAAAATTTTTTATCAATGATAAAAGAAATTTACTGTTTGATGAAGCTTGGAATGATATTGACCTAGAAAACTTTAATAATGCTCTTAAAATTGCAAACGAGTTAAAAAATTACGAAACTATTGATACGGGAATATCAGAAGTTAAAAAAAAGGTAGATTTACAAAATCTTTTTGGCCGAATTTATTCTGGTCAAAAAAAATATCAAAACGCGATTGATAGTTATTTATTAGCATTAGATATATTAAACAAATCATTTGAAAAAGATTTAGAAAGTGAAAATACAATCTTAAATAATTTAGCATTGGCCTATAGTAGTATTGGCGAGACTGAATTAGCAGATAAATATATAAAATTAGCTACTCAAAGAGAAGAAAAAGCAAACCAAGACGATTTCTCTTTAATAACAAACTACAATAATAGAGCAGCTTTAGCTATGGTTGAGGAGGATGTTTTGAAATTTTCAATGAAGTCTTATGAGTTATTCAATACATCCAAAACTGTTAACAAAAATTCTATCACGTTTGTTAACACAATTAATTTTCTAGGAGGATATTATTTAACAAAAGGACACCGAGAAAAAGACAATATAAAGAAAAAAAAATATTATACTATTGCAAAAAAGTATTACGATGAAGCTATTGAATATGTTGAAAAAGAAATGGTTAAAAACATTTTTCCATATTATCAATATTTATACAATTATTCAGATTTATTAGCTTTATTAGATAATAATAATGATGGTTGTATAAAGTATCAAAGCGCTACAGCAAAAAGTATCGAAGAAGTTGATCCTAAAGATGAAAGACTTATTAATAATTATTCTCTTTTATATGCTTGTTATTATAAAGAAAAAAAAATGGATGAAGCCTTTGATGTATCACTCAAAACAATGTTTGTAATACTTAATAAGTTTGATCAACAAAATTTTGATTTAAAATTTAACTCAGATTATCAATCAATCAGTATGTATAAAGACCAAGTACATAGTTTCATTTTTGAGGTTTTAAAAAACTCACATAAAAATATTGAAATTTTTGATAAATATAAAGATATAAGATTTATTGATCTTGTGTTTGCGTTGCAGCAAGTTGTTAAATCTAATAAATTAACTGCAAAACTATCAGAATCTATAACAAGACAAATTTCAAAGGATGATAGAGTTGCAGCTGAATTAAAAAAATATACATCTCTTTTAGAAAAAAAAAGAGAAATATTAAAATTAGATACTATTGATCCAGATAAAATTAAAAAAAGAAATCAAAAAATTAGTAAGTTAAATAGAGAATTAGAAAATTTATTAAAGGATATATTGAAGAAATATCCTGATCTTAAAAAGAATTTTGCTAATCAAGTTGTAAATGGTGAACTACTTCATCAAGGTATGCCTAAAGATGAAGTTATTATTCAATACACAGTTGGAAATTTTCACACCTTTGCAACTATAATTACATCTGAAGATTATACAGTTCAAAGAATTGGCGTAAATAAAGATAAGCTATCTAAGCTCATCAAGGAGGTAAGAAATAGTCTTGAGTTAAAAAATGGAAAACCTATTGAATTTGCCTTATCAGAATCACAAGAACTTCATGACATTTTAATAACTAGTTTTACAGATATAATAAAAGATAAGAGAAAAATTATAATAATCCCTGATGGTCCACTTTACAGTATTCCTTTTGAACTTTTGTATGATAAAAAAAATCAACAATGGTTAATTGAAAAAAATGCAATATCAATAAGTCCAAGTGCTTATAGTTATGTTGCTTTAAACCTCGAAGATAATTTAAAATTTAATACTGGTAACAGCTTCATAGGATTTGGTGACCCAAATATAAAAGGCACAAAAAAAGCAGAATCATCAGATTTTGAAGATATTTTAGAATTAGAATTTTCAAAAGTATTTACAAGAGGTGGTAACATTGATTTAAAATATCTGAAAATGTTTCCTGAACTCCCTGAAACTGCAGATGAATTAAAAAGAATTTCAAAAAAATTTGATCAAAATTCAAAATTATATTTAAGGGATGATTTTAATGAAAATAACATAACTTCTATAAATTTTGATAATTATAAAGTGGTTAGTTTTGCTTCACATGCTCTAGTTGTTGGTGAAATAGATGGATTGTCAGAGCCATCAATTGTTTTAAGCTTACCAAAAAAAATTACAGATAATGATGATGGTCTTTTAACTGCATCAGAAATTATAAATCTAAATATAAACTCAGATCTAGTAATACTGTCAGCCTGCAATACAGCTTCATCAGATGGAAACGCAAATAGCGAAGCTTTATCTGGTTTAGCTAACTCATTTTTTTATTCCGGTGCCAAAAGTTTAATAGTAACCCATTGGTCTGTTATCTCAAAAACATCGGTAGATTTAATGGTTGATACATTTGATTTTCTCAAAGAAAGTGAAGGAGATTTATCTGCTGCCTTAATGAAATCAAAAATTAAAATGTTAAAAAATCCAGAAACAAATCATCCAATTTATTGGGCGCCATACACATTAGTTGGAAGAACGACATCTAACTTCATGATGTAATCAAATTTATCTCTCTCACTACTAGTTTGCTACTAGTTTAAAGGAATTTATAATTCATATTTTCCAATAAAAATAATCCAATTATTTTAAAACTTTTGGGATTATAAGGGATTTAGACTATTAGGGACTATTAGAGACTCTAAAATTTCTCAACTCAAACTATTTTAAGTCCTTTGTGTCTACCAATTTCACCACGAGGGCATTAATGAATTTCATGAGTGTTTATGCATATATTTATTACAAATTCTTTTATAATATTAATAATCGCGTTCAAATAAGTCTCCTATCATAAATTCTTTCTCACCCTCAATAAGTGTGAAGCCACATTCTTCATTCTTCGGTATTTTTTTTTCTTTTTTTTGAAAATATTTTACTAAAAAAATTTTTTATACTATTTTTTAGAAATAACCAACCTGTCACTATCC
>CACGKR010000008.1 GCA_902573705.1 uncultured Pelagibacteraceae bacterium | reverse complement strand
AATTCACACTTTTATTTCAACAAGCCCTGTTCATATGAAACATAAACTTAATATGACTGATGAACAAGTATTAGGGGCAATTAAAGAAAGTGTTACTTACGCAAGAAATTTTACAGATGATGTAGAATGGTCTTGTGAGGATGGTACAAGAACTGATTTAGATTTTATGTATAAAACTATTGAGCTTGCAATTAAATGTGGTGCAAAAACAATAAATATTCCAGATACTGTCGGTTATTCTATTCCAGAAGAGTTTGCAAGAACAATTACTTCAATTAAGAATAATGTACCAAATATTGATAAAGCAATTATTTCAGCTCATTGTCATAACGATTTAGGATTAGCAGTTGCTAATGCATTGTCAGGTTTATCTGCTGGAGTAAGACAAATAGAATGTACTATTAATGGAATAGGTGAGCGAGCAGGTAATGCTGCCCTAGAGGAAATTGTAATGGCAATAAAAACTAGAGATGACTTATTACCTTATGAAACAGGTATTAAAACAGAATTAATCAGCAAAGCATCAAAAATTGTTTCTAATGCAACAGGATTTCCAGTGCAATTCAATAAAGCAATTGTTGGAAAGAATGCTTTCGCTCATGAGTCTGGTATACATCAAGACGGAATGTTAAAGAATAGAGAGACCTATGAGATAATGACACCAGAAAGTGTTGGTGTGAAAAAAACATCTTTAGTAATGGGTAAACATTCAGGTAGACATGCATTTAAAGATAAATTAAGCGATTTGGGATATACTGATGTAACAGATGATGTAGTACAAGCTGCTTTTGGTAAATTTAAAGTTTTAGCTGATAAGAAAAAGCATATTTATGATGAGGATATTGTTGCCTTAGTAGACGATAGTTTGATAATTGATAATAAGATTAATGCAATAAATTTGAAATCTTTAAAAGTCTTTGCTGGAACTGGCGAGCCACAAAGAGCAGATATGACTTTAGATGTTTTTGGAGATATTAAAAAAACAAGTCAAACAGGTGACGGACCAGTTGATGCAATTTTTAAATGTATAAAAGATTTATATCCACATGATGTAAAATTATCTCTTTATCAAGTTCATGCTGTCACAGAAGGAACTGATGCTCAAGCTACAGTAAGTGTAAAAATTGAGGAAAATGACAGAACGACAGTTGGACAATCTGCTGATACTGATACTTTAGTAGCATCAGCTAATGCTTACCTTAATGCTTTAAATAAAATGCTTATAAAGCGAGAGAAAAAATCTTTATATAAAAATATAGAACATCAAAAAGTCAAAGGAGGAGTTTAATGGGTTTATTTGAAAAAATTAGAAAGGTTTGGAGCCAAGATATGGCTATTGATCTAGGAACTGCGAATACTCTGGTGGTTGTAAAAGGTCAAGGAGTAGTTCTGAATGAACCATCAGTTGTTGCAATTGTTGACCAAGGTGGAAAAAAACAAGTATTAGCAGTCGGAGATGAGGCAAAAACTATGTTAGGTAGGACACCTGGAAACATTCAAGCCATAAGACCGTTAAGAGATGGTGTTATAGCTGATTTTATCGTTACAGAGGAAATGATAAAGCATTTCATTAAAAAGGTTCATAAAGGAAGTACTTTTGCTAACCCAAGAATTTTAATTTGCGTTCCAACTGGTTCCACCCCTGTTGAAAGAAAAGCTATTCAAGATAGTGCTTTAGCAGCAGGAGCTAGAAGAGTTCAATTAATTGAGGAACCAATAGCTGCAGCGATTGGAGCAAATCTTCCAATTTCAGAAGCAACAGGATCAATGGTAGTAGATATTGGTGGTGGTACAAGTGAAATAGCTGTCATGTCCTTAGGAGGCTTAGTTTATTCTAAATCTTTAAGGGTTGCAGGAGATGCAATGGATGGAGCGATGGTTAATTATATGAGAAAAGAATATAATTTAATGATCGGTGATAGCACTGCAGAAAAAATTAAGAAAGAGATAGGTACAGCTATTCCAAGTAATAATAATACTTATGCAGTAAAAGGAAGAGATCTTAGATCTGGAACACCTAAAGAAGTAAATATAACAGAGGAAGATACTGCGGAGGCTTTAAACGACATTTTAAAAGAAATGGTTAATGGTATAAAAGATGCATTAGAAAGTACTCCACCTGAATTATCTGCAGATTTAGTTGATATGGGCTTAACATTAACTGGTGGCGGAGCATTACTAAAAAATATAGATAAAAGGTTTTCAAAAGAAACAGGATTGCCAGTGCATATTGCAGACGACCCTTTGTCTTGTGTAGCAGTTGGAACAGGTAAAGCTTTGGATCAAGAACAAACATTCTCTACTATGTTGACTGAATATTAAAAACGATGGCCTCAAGCAGAGATGATTTTATTATTGCAATTAGATCTGCTTTTTTAAAAAAAAGTACTCAGCAAAAATTTTCACTTTTAACGCTTTTTCTAATTTCAGCATTTATAATTTTATTGTCTAGTTTAGATTTAAAAATTATAAGGTATTTGAAAATTGGCATTAATGAAGTTGTTTATAGATCTTCTTTTGTCGTTTCAATTCCAGAAAATTTTATTAAAAATACTTTTTTTGAAGTAAGCGAATATACAACCTTTTTTAAAGATTATAAAAAAAACGAACAAGAATTAAATCAATTAAAATCAAACTATGTTTCTAGTCAAATTATTCAATCTGAAAATAGGGAGTTAAAAGAATTAATTAATGATTATGTTTCAAGTTCAGATAAAATACTTGCAAAGATTATTGTTGATCATGAGAGTCCATTTTTAAAAAGTATTATCATTAACAAAGGAAGCAAAGATAATATTAAGATCGGTACAAATATATATGATCAATCTTATTTAGTTGGCAGAGTAATAGAAGTTAACTATAAAACTGCAAGAGTATTATTACTATCTGATTTGAATTCAAATGTACCGGTAACAATAGCTCCGCAAAATATTCAAGCAATAATTACTGGTGATGGTAATAATCAAGGACAAATAAAATATATCAAAGACGGTTTTTCAGATGAAATTAATCAAGAAAGTATAATTTATACATCAGGTACTGGTGCAATATTTAAAAGTGGAATACCTATTGGTAGATTATCAATTCTAAAGGATAATTTAGCGTCAAGATTTAATGTTGAATTTTATAGTGATTTTAGCCAATTAAAGTATGTGTTTGCTGATGTAATTACAAAAACCGAAACTCAGACATTGAATAATGCAGAACTTGATTCAAATGTTTCAGGTGGCACACCAATGAATGCAAAATTGAAGATTCTTGAAGATGAGCTAGAGATTATTGAGCAAACAAATCTTAAGTTTATAAAAGAAAATGAAAGCTTGAAATCTGAAATTAATAAACTTGAAAATGAAATAGTTGATTTTAAAAACGAAATATTTTTAAAAAAAGAAAAAATAAAACAATACGATATTGATAAAGAAGAACTTACTTTTTTAAGATTAAATTTAGAATATGGTCACAAGTGTAGAAAGTCATTTTTTAATAATAAAGGTTATTCAGTTGGATCTACAATGTATAAAAAATGTGTAATGAGCAAAGGTAGAAAAAACTAATGGTTAATTTTAAAACAAAAAGCTCATTTCTAAAACTTTATTCTTGGTTACCAATTATTTTTTTATTTATATCTGTTTTGAATGAATTTGATTTTAACTATTTAAATTTAGAATATTTTTCGTTCAATTTTCCTTATATCTTAATTTTTTATTTTACACTTAAAGATTTCAAAAATTTTGATTATTTTTTAGTTTTTATGGCTGGACTTGTGAATGATACCGTTGTCGGATTACCTTTAGGATTAAGTAGTTTTTCATATATATTGATTTGTATTGCAACTTCTTATCTACGAAATATCACTATTAGACCTCATCCAATTAAAGATTGGTTTTATTTCCTATTCATTATTAGTTTAATAAATTCAATTAATTACTCAGTTTTAATGTTATTTTTCTCATACAACATAATCTTAATAGATTATTTGATAAATAATTTTTTTACTTTTTTATTTTACTTAGTTTTTGTCTATCTATTTAATCAATATCTACGAGGTCTTAATGATTAATTCATCAACTGATAGTGTAAAAAAACTTAATCTAATTAACAGAAGAATGTTTATTACTGGCTCATTAAAATTTTTTATAATGGTAGGATTAATTAGTAGGTTGTTTTTTTTACAAGTTAAAGAAAATAAGAAATATCTAACATTGTCAGATAAAAATAGAATTAGAGAATGGAAACTAGCACCTGTAAGAGGTGAAATTACTGATTATTTTGGAAATGTAATTGCAGGAAACTTTGAAGCTTATCAACTTCATATTATTCCAGAACAGGTAGAGGATTTTAGGTATGTAATATACAGAGTCAAAGATTTATTAGAAATGACTGATAAAGAATTTGATAAAGTATTAAAAAAAAAGAATGAGATAAAACCATGGGAAACTCTAATAGTATCAGATAACCTCAGTTGGAAAAAATTTTCAAAAGTAAATAATCATTTATATGATTTAAATGGAGTCAAACCAGTAATTTCTATTTCGAGAAATTATCCATTCAAAGAAAACTTTACTCACATTGTAGGATATGTCAGTCAGGCAAATGAAAATGATATAAAGAATTCTGAAATTATTAAGAAAAATTTTGTACCAGGTCTTAAAGTTGGAAAAGTAGGTATAGAAAAGTCTTTTGAAGATAAACTTATAGGAACAAATGATATAGAAAGATATGAAGTTAACGCCTATGGAAGAAGAATAAATCAGTTAGAATTTCAAAAAGGAGAACAAGGAAAAAATCTTAAACTTACAATTGATACCGAAGTTCAAAAATTAACTGGTGAATTATTAAAAGATAAAGCTGGCTCAATATGTGTAATGGACATTTACACAGGATCTATAATTGCAATGCATTCATCACCATCTTTTGATCCTAATTTATTTGTTTTTGGAATTAGCCAAGATGATTGGCAACTAATTCGTAATAATCCAATGAAACCACTTGTAAATAAGACTTTGCAAGGGTCTTATTCCCCGGGATCAACCATAAAACCTATTGTTGCTTTATCTGCATTAGAGAATGGAATTATTAATACTAATTTTACTGTAAATTGTAGAGGCCATGAGCATCCATTAGAATTGTATGGTCAAAGTTATCATTGTTGGAAAAAAGAGGGACACGGATTTATGAACTTAAGAAATGCTATGAAACAATCCTGCGATACATATTTTTATGAAGTAGCTCGTAAACTAGGGGTAGATAAATTAAGTGAGACTGCTAAAAAATTTGGATTAGGAAAAGAAGTTTTTGGTGATTTATTCAATATAGAAAAAAAAGGTTTAATTCCTAATACACTGTGGAAAAAAAATGCATTAGGACAAAGTTGGTTATTGGGAGAAACTATAATTACTGGAATTGGCCAAGGTTATATTCAAACAACACCAATTCAATTATGTTTAATGACTGCCCAAATTGGTAATGGAGGCTACAAGATTTACCCAAAAATAGTTGTTGATGATGATAAAAATGTATCACAGGTTGATAAATTTATTCCTTTATACGAAGACTCAAATAATATTAAGATCGTTCAAGATGCCATGTATGCCTCAACTAATGAAGTCAGAGGAACTTCTTATCGATCTAGAATTGATGATCCAAAATATCAATTTGCTGGAAAAACTGGAACAGCTCAAGTTAAAAAAATTACAAAAAAGGACAGAGAGCTTGACTTGAAAACTTTTGAAATTCCTTATAAAGAGAGAGATCATGCTCTTTATGTAGCATACGGTCCATATAAAAACCCTCGTTATGCTTTAAGCATATTAGTTGAGCACGGAGGTAATGGAAGTACCACAGCGGCACCGATGGCAAAAAGATTATTTAAAAAAGTTATTGATAGAGACTTATTGAGAAAATCAATAAGTGAAAAAAAATATTTGGAGATTTAAATGTATCAACATACAAAATTATCAAATAATTCATTCGGTTTTTTTCAAAAATTAAGAAATTTTGATTATATTTTGTTAGCTTGTATTTTATTGCTAGGTACCATTAGTTTAACAACGATGTATTCGACTGATGGAGGTAATATTTTATTTCATACAAAAAGTCATTTTGTAAAATTAGTAATATTTACAATTATGATGCTTATTTTTTCGTTCATAAACATTAAATTTTGGTTCTCAATAGGATACTTATCTTATTTAATAGTTATTGCATTGTTGATTTGGACTTATTTTTTTGGAATAAAATCCTCAGGATCTCAAAGATGGATGGATCTACATTTTATCAACCTACAACCATCTGAGTTAATGAAAATTTGTATAATTTTATGTCTTGCAAAGTATTTCCATAGAATGAAATTAGAAAATGTTAACTCGATTTATACAATTTTAACTTCCCTAATTGTAATATTATTACCGATGGGACTTGTAATT
The DNA here is from genome assembly GCA_902573705.1 of uncultured Pelagibacteraceae bacterium. GTDB lineage: Bacteria > Pseudomonadota > Alphaproteobacteria > Pelagibacterales > Pelagibacteraceae > Pelagibacter. The sequence goes on along the minus strand of CACGKR010000008.1, from coordinate 28,951 downwards.
GTTCAGCCAGATCTTGGCACATCTCTTTTAATAGCAATAAGTGGTATAGCAGTCATATGGTTTGCTGGAATTAATCACAAGTATTTTATATATACTATGATAGGTTTTTTAATCTCACTTCCTTTTATAATTTCATTTTTGAAGCCTTATCAAAAATTGAGAATTTTAACTTTTTTAAATCCTGACAGAGATCCTCTTGGTGCGGGCTATCAAATTATTCAATCAAAAATTGCTGTAGGTTCAGGAGGAATTTTTGGGAAGGGTTTTTTAAAAGGAACCCAGAGTTATTTAGAGTTTTTACCAGAAAAACATACAGATTTTATTTTTACACTTTTCTCAGAAGAATTTGGCTTTATTGGATCAGCAACTCTTCTGATAATATATGCAATAATTATTTATAGAATTATTTCAATTGGAATTTCATCTAGAAGTTATTTTGCAAAAATATTTTGTTATAGTTTTGGGGCAGCAATATTTGTTTACATTACAATAAATATGAGCATGGTTCTTGGTTTACTCCCGATTGTAGGTTCTCCTCTTCCCATAATGTCATACGGTGGCTCATCAATGTTAGCTACAATGATTGGTTTTGGAGTTGTGATGAGTGCAAAAGTGCACAGTCAACAAGCCATTGCATAAGTATAATTTGTCGCTTAAATAACTTTGAAAATTAATTGTATATTTTGATATGTTAAAAAAATTAAAAGTTGGAATAATTGGATCAGGAATACAAGGAATTTCAAATGCTTTATTTCTTCAAAAAAAAGGATATGAAGTTTCAATTTTTGACAGAGATGAGCCTGGAAGTCCAGCAGCTTCATACGGAAATGCAGGACACTTTTCTCCGTATGCATCACTTTCACTAAATAGAACTGATATACTAGCCGATGTTCCTGCAATGTTGTTAAGTTCAACAGGACCTTTGGCTCTCAAATGGAATTATGTCCCAAAGATGATCCCGTGGTTTTTTAAATTTATTCTAAATACTAGTAAAAAAAACATGATGCATACTGCAAAAAATATGCATCAAATTTTAGATTTAGCTTTGCCGGCTTATGATGAGTTATTTGATGAGGTTGATATTAATGGCTTAGTTGAAAATAAAGGAATTCTTTATATATGGAATGAAAAGGATTTAAAAAGTCGTGAATTAGAAATTAAAGTCAGAGATGAATTAGGAGTTAAACAACAACTTGTTAGTAAAAGTGAAATTCATGACTTAGAGCCAAATATTAAACCATTCTATCATGGAGGTGTTTATTATCCATACGCAAGACATGCTAGAAACCCTAAAAAAATCTTACTTAAATTTTTCGAACTTTTTTTAAAAAAAGGCGGAAAATTTAATAAAACAAATATTCAGGATATTCAATTCGTTGATGAGAAACCTGTTTTGAAAAATGATACCCAAAAGTTTACTTTTGATAAAGTAGTAATTGCATGTGGAGCTTTTTCTAAAAAATTAACAGATAAACTAGACGAAAAAATCCCTCTAGATACTGAGAGGGGATATCACATTCACTTTAAAGATTGTGAGCACCTCCTTTCAAGACCAGTAATTTTTTCTAACAGAGGCTTTGGTATCACACCAATGGAACAAGGATTGAGAGTGGTTGGCACAGTTGAATTTGGTGGTTTAAAAAATCCATTATCAAAATCGAGAATTAGAAATTTAATAGATAATGCAAAATATATGTTAGGAGACTTACCTGATCACGAGGACGAATGGTTAGGTTTTAGACCAACTTTACCCGATTTTCTTCCTGTGATGGGACAATCAAAAAATCATAAAAATATTTTTTATTGTTTTGGTCATCATCATTTAGGATGGACATTAGGTCCAATATCAGGAAAGATTGTTTCCGGAATGATAGCTAAAGAAAATACTAATTTAAACCTAGAACCCTATAGCTCAAGTAGATTTAGTTAGTTTTATGCAAAGCACAAAAGCATATATCATGTTGATTTGTGCAACATTATTTTGGGCTGGAAATTTTATTATAGGAAAGTATGCTTTTTTGACAGAGATACCTCCTTTGTCCTTAGTATTTTATCGATGGTTACTCGTTTGGGTTATATTATTACCTTTTACCTATAAAGAAATAATTAAATACAAAAATACGATTTTAAATAATTTACCCTTATTATTTTTTTTAGGATTTACAAGTGTTGGTTTATTTAATTCGTTTACATACTTATCATTAATTTATACTCAAGTAATTAATTCATCTCTTTTTAATACAGCTATCCCAGCTATAATAATTTTACTTTGTTTTTTATTTAAAATTGAAAAGACTAATAAATTTCAAATTTCAGGCCTTATTATTTCAGCGTGTGGAATTCTAGCAATTATCACTAAACTAAAACTAGATATTTTGCTCTCATTAAATTTTAACAAGGGAGATTTAATAATGATAGGAGCTGTTGTAACTTGGGGAGTTTACTCTACTCTTCTAAAGAAAAAGAAATTTACTCTACCATTATTAACATTAGTGCATGTTATTTGTACATTTGGGTTGATATGTGTTTTTCCACAATTTTTATATGAACTTTCTAATGGACAAGTAATTAATTTTGATATTAATTTAGCTTACGCTCTTATATTTTTAGCTATTTTTCCAAGTATAGGTTCTTATTATTGTTGGGCTGGAGCAGTATCTATCATAGGGGCCAACAGAGCAGGTATATTTTTATCATTAATTCCTTTATTCAGTACAATCATGGCAATAACTTTTTTTAATGAGAAATTCCAATTTTTTCATTTGATTGGTGCAATTTTAATTATTATAGGTCTTTATTTATCCAACAGAGAAAATAAAAATGGTTAAAGTTGCAATCTTAGATGATTATCAAAATGTTTCTCAACAGTTTATAGATTTAAAAAAATTATCTGGAAAATATGAATTTAAAATTTTTAACGAGGCATTTGCTAATGAAGAAGAAGCCATAGAAAAATTAGCAGACTTTCAGGCTATATTAATCATGAGAGAAAGGACACCAATTACAAAAAATTTAATTGATAATTTGATAAAACTTAAATTTATAATCACCAGCGGGAAAAAGAATAAATCAATTGATTTAAATGCAGCGAAAAAGAGAAAAATAATAGTTTGTGGGACAGATAGCAATATCAACCCAACCCCAGAATTAACGTGGGGCTTAATACTTGGATTAGCTAGAAACTTTAAAGAGGAAATAGATAATATGTACCAAGGTTACTGGCAAACAACTATTGGAGTAGAATTAAAAGGAAAAATACTGGGACTTATTGGTCTTGGTAAAGTTGGATCACAAGTTGCTAAAATAGGAAAAGCATTTGGAATGCAAGTAATGGCATGGAGTGAAAATTTAAATTTAGATACTTGTAAAGAGTTAAATGTTCTACCTTGTAGTAAAGAAGATTTGATTAAGAATTCAGATTTTTTATCTATTCACGTTCAAGGTGGTGAAAGATATAAAAACTGTATTACATTAAAAGAAATGGATAAGATGAAAAAAACTGCATTTTTAATTAATACCTCAAGAGGCTCGATAGTAAATGAGGATGATTTAATTATAGCATTATCAACAAATGAAATTGCAGGAGCCGGTTTGGATGTTTATGAAAATGAACCACTTCCTGAAAATAACAAATTAAGATTTTTACCTAATGCTTTATTAATGCCTCATATTGGATATGTAACTGCTGAAAATTATCATATTTATTATAGTCAAATGATCGAGTGCTTAGAGGCATGTGTGAACGGCAAACCACTAAGAATAATTGAATAATCATGGATTTATCTGTTGTAAATCACAAGGACTATTTTGCAAAAATTGATGATGACCATAAATTTCCAATTAAAAAATTTGGGGAACTTGCAAATTATTTAATAAATAAAAAGATAGTTAAAAAATTTCATAAACCATATCCATGTTCTGACAAAACTCTTAAAAGAGTTCATTCTGAGAAATATATAAATGATGTTAAAAATAAAAATTTAGATATATCTGCTGTTAAAAAGATTGGCTTTCCAATAGTCGACAGTGTAATTCAGCGATCTTTAGTAGCAACAGGAGGAACGGTGTTGGCAGCAAAACTTGCAATAAATAATGGAGTTGCATGTAATACTGCCGGTGGAAGTCATCATGCAAATTATGATAGTGGAGCGGGATATTGTGTTTTTAATGATGTTGCTGTTGCTGCACAATATTTATTGGACAGAGGTTTGGCAGGAAAAATTTTGATTTTAGATTTGGATGTGCATCAAGGTAATGGAAATTCTGAAATATTTAAAGACAATAATAATGTCTTTACTTTCAGTATGCATTCAAAATCAAATTATCCAGTAAATAAATCAATAAGTGATTTAGATGTTGAACTTAAAGATGATACAGAAGATAAAGAATATTTAAAAATACTTAAATTCTATCTAAGTCAGTTAAATGAAGAGAATTTTGATTTTGTTTTTTATATAGCAGGCGTTGATATTCATTTTAATGATCGACTAGGTAAATTAAAAATTTCAGATGAAGGAATAAAACAAAGAGACGAACTTGTTACTAATAATTTTTTTTCTAAAGGTGTTCCTCTTTGTGGAGTTTTAGGAGGAGGATATAATAAAGATTTTAAAAAACTCATTGAACTACATTCTTATTTACATGAGTCTTGTGCTAAATTGTTTTAAAAATTATGAAAAAAAAAAATCCAAATCTCACTGCTGAACAAAAATTAGTTATGTTTGAAGATGGAACAGAGCCTCCTGGTTCAAGTGAATTGAATAATGAAAAAAGAGAAGGGAGCTTTCATTGCGCTAATTGTGGAGTAAAATTATTTGACTCTAAAACAAAATATGAAAGTGGATCTGGTTGGCCCTCATTTTTTCAATCCTTACCAGATGTTTTTGAAACGAAAACAGATCATTTATTAGGTTATGCACGAACAGAATATCATTGTAAAAATTGCAAAGCACATCATGGTCATATTTTTGATGATGGACCCAAACCTACCGGTAAAAGATATTGCAATAATGGCGTTTGTTTAAATTTTAAATCTAAGGAATAACGTAATAAATTGTTAATTTAAATTTATTTTGGTTATTGAGATTTTCTTAATTAAACATTACTAATATTTTTGTGAAAAAAATTTTAAAAATTATACTTATTTGTTTTATTGCTTCATCATCCAATGCTGATGTTGTTGGAAATACTTTAGATAAAGCTTCTGAGAAAATTTCAGAATATACAAGTGGCTTAATTCCAGGTGAGGGGTATACCGAAACTAGCATAGATTTGAGAGAAAATTCTAAACCTGATTATAGTATTTTAGCTGTTAGAGAGTTATTGAAATTAGATAGTGGAAATATTTTTACACAATTTTCTTTATTCAATACTGAACAAGCTAATGAAGAAAAAATAATAGGTAATTTTGGATTAGGTATTAGAAAGTTATCCAATGACAATAATACGTTAGCAGGATTTAATGCTTTTATAGATAATGATTTTAGTGAAACCAATAGAAGAGCGAGCATAGGTTTTGAATTAAGAAATTCAGTACTAGATTTTCATACCAACGTTTATCAAGGGCTTCATGATTCTCAAGATGAAAGGGTTTTAGACGGTTGGGAATACCGATTAGCTGGTCAGGTGCCATATCTTCATTGGTCAAAAATATTTATTAACCATTATGAGTGGGATGGTGTTTTAAGAGATGATATTAAAGGAACAAAAATGGGTTCTGAGATTATTTTAACAAAATCACTTAATCTTGAAGTAGCTTATGATGATAAAGACAAAAAAGGTTTAGAAGATGAATGGTATGCAAAAATTCAATTGGTACACCCACCAAGAAACGATGGTCCAACAGCAATGGATGGTGTTAGTCAAGTTGCCTGGAAAGAAAATAAAGATATGTCAGGTGAATTATTGAGCAAAGTTAAAAGAAATAATAAAATTATGATTGAGTTTAAGGGAACTGCAACAATTTCTAGGACAGACTAATGACAACACATTTATTAAGAATATTTTTTGGTATTTTTTTATTTTTAAGTATTAATTCTAACCTAAAAGCTGAAGTAGGAGCTGCTACAGTTTATAAAATTACTATGAAAAAAGTTGAACTCTGTGAAAGTAGCACAGGTGTAGATAATTGTGAGGGTGCAATAGTATTAGCAAATAGCGAAAAAGAAATTGATATCGCCTCTGTAGATGCAGGCGCGCAAGCTGCATCATATGGTGATGTAACCTTATTACCTTTAGGAACAACTTATACACATATGAGAGTAACTATTAGTAGAAAATTTACTATTCGAGCTGATATAAGTGTTTCAGGGATTGCAACAGACTGTCAAACATACGCAGAAACCTCTGGTTATCCTGGTGGTCATGCTGCAGCTGGAAATGAAATTCATACTCATAGACCTGCAATGAATCCTAATCAAACTCTAGCTGATATGACTGTTTATTTAATAAATGATCAAGCTTCAATATGTACGGCTGCAGACTGTTCCTCTACTTCTGATGATGAAGATATAACTTATGCACAAGGAACGGGTTCTTCATTATTTCAAACACAACATGCTGATGGGTCTACTGATACCGATCATGTCTTAGTTTATAAATTGCAGTCACCATACACTGTTGCATTAATAGCCCCTATACTAGATATATCATTTGGAACTTCTAAAGCAATAAAAGCTACTGAAATTGGTACTACTAATCTGTGTAATTTTGAACCAATGGAACCAGTTGTAACTATATCTATAAAATAATTATTTCAAAAGACCTTGAAGTTTATCTTCTTTTTCTAAAGCTCTAACTTCATCATAACCACCAATGTGTTGATCTTCAAAAAATATTTGTGGTATAGTTCTTCTTCCATTGGCTTTTTTAATCATCTCATCCATTGCTCCATCTACTTGAGCAATGTCAATTTCATTATAAGTCAAATTATTTCTAGTTAGTAACCTTTTGGCTGCATCACAATAATTGCACATTGGACCAGTGTAAATTGTAATATTTTTCATGAATTAAAGATAATCACCTTTTCTAATTTTACTAGTGATTTGTTTTCTAGAGTATTCGAACTTTTTTCTATGTTTTATGCTTTTTTGATTAACCCTTTTTCTCCATAATCGAAATGATGAAGGTTTAAGAGATCTTCGCATAATTTTAATTACATCAGATTCTCGATACCCTGTCTTTTTTTCAATTTCCTCAAAAGTGATTCTATCAGCCCATGCTGCCCAAATGACCCAATCTGGATCTTCTTTATTTGGTTCTGGATTTTTGACCTTGGTAATAGGTCTAAGGCCCTTTTTTTTCATAATTTCCTTATATTCGAAAAAAAATATAATGCATTTTTTTTAGGATCTGTTATAAGTACATAGATAGTCCTTCTTAGCCATCTTTAGCTCCCGGTTTTTAAGGGCTATCTTCATTAAAATTCAAATTAGATTAGTTACCTTTTTTTAAGAAAATAATTGATTTTGGAATAGATAAATAAAAAATAGAATGTGATAAAAATACAACATAATAATCCCAGTTTTTCTTGTATTTTAAACTTCAACCTCAATATGTAAATTCATTTACTGTACAAAATCCAGTAAAATGTTAAGAATCCTTATTAATTTATAAATTATTTAATAACGAAAGATAGCTATGAAGAAAATATTAATAGGTCTTGCTTGTGTATTAATTTACATGATGCCAGCAAACGCCGTGACTAAGTCAATAGGTATAACATTAGTAGACTCAACTATAGATTCACGAGTTACAGATGATATTGACTCTAATGGGACAATTGACACTACTAAAGATATTTCAAATGATGTTGGATATGGTTCAATATTTTTTGAAGGTAGTCAAGATTTTGGTCCAGGTTCGGTAACATTTGGTATAGATTTAATACCAGCATCAGCAGAGTTTGATAGCAGAACAGTAAGTCAGCAAGCTTCAGGAGCAAAAGGTCAAGGAGCTTCGCCACAAAAAACAGGTAATAACCAAGGTACAGTTGATGTTAGTCAGCATATAACATTGTATGTTCAGCCAGGTATTACAACATCGAATGGTTTAACTATTTTTGGAACACTTGGATATGTTGATGCAAATGCTGAAGCTGATGTTAAATCAATATCTTCAACTCATAAAAAAGAAGATTTATCTCTTAATGGAGTTAAACTTGGTTTTGGAATTAAGAAAAGCTTTGGTGATGATATGTTTTTAAAACTTGAGTACGCTGAGACAGATTATGATGACATATCTGTAACTACATCAAATAGTACTAAAGTTACTGCCGACATAGATAATACTACATTAGCATTATCTCTTGGTAAGTCATTTTAAATATATTATTTAAAAAAATTTAAAAAACCCTCCTTTCTAGGAGGGTTTTTTTTTAATTTTTTCTATCCTTCTACTAACTTATAAAATAAAATTGAACTATGAAATTAGGTTTTATAGGTACTGGCAAAATAGCTTCATCAGTAATTATTGGAATTTCTAAATCCTCAATAAATTTTGAAAAGATATATATTTCTCAAAGAAACAAAAAAATATCAAAAAATTTAAAAAAAAGATTTAAAAAAATAGTAATAGAAAAAGAAAATCAAAAAATAATAGATAAAAGTAATTGGATTTTTTTATCTGTTACACCATCTGTAGGTAAAAAAATAATTAAAAATTTAAAATTTAGAAATAACCAAACAATTATAAGTTTTATTTCTACTATTACATTATCTGAGCTCAAAAAGATGATAAAAATTAAAACTGACATAATAAGAGCAATACCTCTTCCTCCAATATCATTAAAAAAAGGACCTATTCCAATTTATCCACCAAGTAAAAAAGTAAAAAATTTTTTTAATAAAATTGGATCAACTATAGAAATAAAAAATGAAAAAATATCAGTTAATTTTTGGTCAATTTCAGGAATGATGGCTTCTTATTATGAAATACTAAAAGTAATGAGTGAATGGTTGATCAAAAAAGGTATAAGAAAATTAGACGCTCAAAAATATATTACTGAATTATTTCTAGCTTTGTCCGAAGATGCAGTAGCTCATTCAAAAAAAGAATTAAAATTTTTAGTAAAAGAATCTCAAACTCCCAAAGGATTGAATGAGCAAGGTTTAAAAGAAATGAATAAAAAGGGTGTTTATAAATCGGTAATTAATACTTTGAATCTTATCCACAAAAGATTAAATAAGTAATCAATGTCTGAAAACATTTTAGAAATTAGTAATTTATCAAAATATTTTGGAGGCTTAGCAGCAGTTTCAAATTGCTCTATAAGAGTAAAGAAAGGAACTATCACAGGTATCATTGGACCTAATGGTTCTGGCAAAACAACTTTATTCAACTTAATAGCTGGTAATTTAAAATCATCAGGTGGAAGTGTTATGTTTAATAATGAGAATATAACCGATATACCTTCTTATGAACTATTTTCAAAAGGATTACTTAGAACTTTTCAAATAGCGCATGAATTTACAAATCTATCAGTTTTAGAAAATTTAATGATGGTACCAGGCAATCAATCTGGAGAAAAAATAATGAACGCATTGTTGAAGCCATCATTAGTAGCAAAAGAAGAGAGTCAAATAAAAGAAAAAGCTATGGAAGTGGTAGATTTTCTTAATTTAAGTCATTTAAAAAATGAATTAGCTGGAAATTTGTCAGGCGGTCAAAAAAAATTATTAGAACTTGGCCGAACAATGATGGTTGATGCTAAATTAGTTCTATTAGATGAAGTAGGAGCAGGTGTTAACAGGACTTTACTTAAAGATCTTGGAACAGCTATAGAAAAACTGAATAAAGATAAAGGTTATACTTTTTGTATGATTGAACACGATATGGATTTCATAGGAAGATTATGTGATCCAGTTATTGTTATGGCGGAAGGGTCAGTTCTATTTGAGGGTTCTGCTGAGGATGCTAAAAAAGATGAAAAGGTTATTGAAAGTTATTTAGGTAGAGGCTCAAAAATAAAGGAAAACTAATAATGGCGTTTTTTGAGGGCAACAAAATGACTGGTGGATATGGAAGTGGCCCAGATATAATTAATTCATGTTCCGTAAATGTCGAAAGAGGAGAAATAGTCTCTATTCTTGGACCAAATGGAGCTGGAAAATCAACCGCAATGAAAGCGATGCTAGGTTTGTTAAATCTAAAATCTGGATCTGTGATTATTGATGGAAAAGATATTTCAAATTTATCACCTCAAGATAGGGTTAAAGAGGGCATTTCATTTGTACCACAGACTAAGAATGTCTTTTCAGGTATGACTGTTGAGGAAAATCTAGAAATGGGAGCTTTCTTAATTGATAGTGATTTTAAAACAGTTATTGATGAAATTTACGAGTTATTTCCAATTCTAAAAGAAAAAAAAAACCAATTGGTTGGAGAATTATCTGGAGGACAAAGGCAGCAGGTAGCACTTGGTAGAGCTTTGATGATAAAACCATCAGTTTTAATGCTAGATGAGCCAACAGCTGGTGTTTCACCAATAGTGATGGATGAATTATTTGATCATATAATAAAAGTTAAGAGAACAAATGTTGCAATTTTGATGGTAGAACAAAATGCAAAACAAGCCTTAAATATTTCTGACAGAGGTTATGTATTAGTAACAGGTGAAAATCGTTATTCTGGAACTGGAAAAGAATTATTAGAAGACAAAAGAGTTAGAAGCTCTTTTTTAGGTGGTTAGTATGGACTTTTTAAATGCAATTATTCTTTTGTTGAATTATATTTTCGTTCCAGCTCTTGCATACGGGTCTCAATTAGCATTAGGAGCAATTTTTGTAACTTTAATATATGGAATTTTAAGATTTGCTAACTTTGCGACAGGAGACATGATGTCTTTTGGTACAATGTTTACAATTCTATTCACTTGGTATTTTCAATCTTTAGGTATTAGTTTAGGTGTTTTACCAACAGCACTTTTAGCTATTCCTTTTGCAGTAATATTTATGATTAGTTACATGCTTCTAGTGGATAAATTTGTTTTTAAATATTACAGAACAAATAAAAGCCCTCCGGTTCAATTAGCAATGGTTAGTATTGGTGTAATGTTTGTAACCCAAGCAGTTGTAAGAATTATAATTGGTCCTTCAGATAGAAGATTTTTTGATGGAGAAAAATTTATAATTAAAGCTGGAGAATTCAAAGAAATAACAGGTCTAAATGAAGGCCTTGCAATTAAATCAACTCAAGTTATCACAGTAATTGTAACAATGGTTTTGGTTTCAACTCTTTTCTGGTTTTTAAATAAAACAAAAACTGGAAAAAGTATGAGAGCATATTCAGATAATGAAGACTTAGCATTACTCTCAGGAATAGATCCAAAAAAGATAGTTATGATAACTTGGATTATAGCAGGTATCTTAGCTACAATTGGTGGAGCTTTATATGGTCTCGATAAAAGTTTTAAACCATTTACGTACTTCAATAATATGCTTCCAATATTTGCTGCAGCAATTGTTGGAGGGATTGGAAATCCATTTGGTGCATTTTTAGGAGGCTATGTAATTGCATTTTCAGAAATTCTTTTGACTTATGCTTATAGAAAATTTTTTATGTATGTTCTACCTGAAAGCATGGAACCAGATAGTTTGGTTCAGTTACTATCAACCGATTATAAATTCGCAGTCTCATTTTCAATACTTGTGATTGTCTTATTGTATCGACCTTCAGGAATCTTTAAAGGAAAAGTTCTATGAGAAAAAATCTAAATGTAATAGCTGCTTATAGTATTATGATGGGTTTAATTATCTTAGTAGGTATTTTTCAGTCATGGAATATAGCTCTATCAATATTTAACCTTTGTTTAATATCAGCAGTGATGACTATGGGAGCAAATATCCAATGGGGTTATGCAGGTTTAATTAATTTTGGAATAATGGGTTATACCGCCTTGGGAGGTTTAGCTGCTGTTTTAATTTCTGTAGATCCTGTCCAGGAAGCTTGGAGTGCAGGAGGTTTTGATATTTTAACATCTTTATTAATTATTGTCGTGATGATTTTGACTATTAATTTTGTCTTAAAGAGATATGAGAAGTCTAAGTTTAGAACTTATTCTATAGCAGCAATTATTGTAGCTGGAATTGTTATTATCAGAATTACTGCTGAGCCAGGTATTGAAGCTATCGAAGCAATTGATCCAGCTAAAACTGGTTTTTTAGGAGGATTAGGTTTACCAATAGTTTTTTCTTGGATAGTTGGAGCTTTATTTGCTGGAGGTTTAGCATTCGTGATCGGAAAAGTTGCATTGGGGCTCAGAGCTGATTATTTAGCAATAGCAACTTTACTTATATCTGAAATTGTAATTGCTATAATTAAACATGAAGATTGGCTTACTAGAGGAGTTAAAAATGTAATTGGTTTAAAAAGACCAGCACCCTATGAAGTAGATCTTCAAACAACAGATTGGTTCATTAATTTAGTTGAAAAATTTAATTCGGGTAAACTAGCTTTAATATCTGATTTAGCTGATAGACAAGCTGCTTTAAATCAATTGATAATCGAAGGATCATCAATATTTGTTAAACTTTGTTATTCAGGATTATTTTTAGTAGTTGTAATTATACTTTTGATTTTAACTCAAAAAGCACTTTACTCACCGTGGGGAAGAATGATGAGAGCAATTAGAGATAATGAAGAAGCCGCCAATGCTATGGGTAAAAATGTTGTTAAGCAACATTTATTAATTTTTGTTTTAGGATCAGCAATTGTAGGAATTGCAGGAGCTATGCTAGTAACACAGGATGGATTGTTTACACCAGGAAGTTACAGACCGATGAGATATACTTTTTTAATTTGGGTAATGGTAATTGTTGGGGGAAGTGGAAATAACTTCGGTGCAATTTTAGGAGGTTTTGCGGTTTGGTTTTTATGGATTGAAGCAGCACCAATTGCATTATTCTTAATTAATTTAACTACTTCAGGATTAGCTGATACTCATTTTTTAAAAATTCATCTAGTTGAAAGTGTACCATATTTTAGGTTTTTGATGATGGGAATAGGTTTATTATTGATTATGAGATATAGACCAAAAGGTATACTTCCTGAAAAAATAGAAATAAAATAACTTTATCATGAAATATATAATTTTAGGTGCAGCATTAGCTTGGGCCATGTATATGGCTGACAAGTATATGTTTTGATGAATAAAAATCTTTTAATTCTTACATTAAGTCAAATTTTTAGTTTTACTGCAGCTCCAGTAACTGTATTTTTAAGCGGAATTATTGGTTCCCAAATCAGTCCTTTAATCTCTCTCTCTACGTTGCCAATGTCCATATCAGTAGTTGGCATTGCGATAGGTGCAATCTTTGCAACAAAAGTTATGAGTTTAATAGGAAGAAAAGCTGGATTTATTTTAGCATCAATTGGAAACTTTCTAGTTTGTATTTTAGCAGCTTATTCAATAATGGATCAGAACTTTACTCTATTTTGTTTTGCAAATTTTTTTATTGGCGTTGGCATGGCTTTCACACATCAATATCGTTTTGCTGCAGCTGAGAGTGTTGAAAAAAGTAAAGTACCTAAGGCAATTTCAATAATTTTACTAGGTGGAATTATTTCAGCATTATTAGGGCCAAGTATGGCAAATTATGGAAAAGACATTGTTACCGATCAATTGTATGTAGGATCTTATTTATCACTTGCTATTTTAACTATTATACCAGCAATTTTATTTTTATTTTATGAAAATAAATCAAAATTAGAGACTAATATAAAAAGTTCAGGAAGAAGTATTTTTGAATTAGTTTCACAACCTAGATTTTTACAAGCACTCGTAGCTTCAGCATTTGGATATGCAATAATGACATTTTTGATGACTGCAACCCCGTTGAGTATGCATGTAATGGAAAAAATCAGTCTTAGCAAAACTGGTCTGGTTATACAGTTTCATGTTGTAGCAATGTTTTTACCGTCTTTAGTAACAGGCAATTTAATTAAAAAATTTGGTCATAGTAACATCATGTATGCAGGAGTGTTTCTCTATAGCATAACTATAATATTAAGTTTCTTTGATCAAACTTATTATAATTATATGTTTGCATTAATTTTTTTAGGTTTAGGCTGGAATTTTTTATTTATATCTGGCACGAGTTTACTAGTTTTAACTTATAAAGAGGAGGAAAAATTTAGAGCGCAAGGTATAAATGATTTTATAGTTTATTCTATTCATGCAATTGGTAGCTTATCAGCTGGTGTTTTAATAGCACTTACCAACTGGAAAATGATGAATATTATATGCATTCCTCTTATGATTTTAATTATTTTGACTACTTTAAGGGCTGAAATTTTAAGTAAAAAATAAAAAACCCCGGCAAACTTAATTGCCGGAGTTTTAAATTAGATATTAATTATCTTTGCTTTTTAGTTTTAAATTTTCCGCCTTTGATTTCTTGTTCTAAGAAAGAACCTTCAGCTTCTCCGACACTAGTAAAAGTAACTCCAGTTGCTCCTTCGTAATCAACCTTTTTACCTTTTGCTAGTAAATCCAAACCTTTTTTAAGTTCACCTGGATAAATCTTTGTTCCAGGACCATTAGCAACATCCATTACATTTTTTGCAATTGATGCTCTGTCAGCTGAGTTACCTGCTTGCATAGCTAAAACTATTAAAGCAGCAGCATCGTAAGACTCACTTGTATAAGGACCAGAACTATCTATACCAGCAGCACTTGCTACTTTCGCAAATACTCCAGCTCCTTTACCAGTTGAACCTGGCATTGAACCAAAAGATTTTTTCAAGTCTTTTCCAAATGTATCAACCAAAGATTGACCGATCATACCATCAGATAAAATAAATTTATCAAATGCTCCTGAGTCTAATGAGGCTTGAATTATTCCTTTTCCACCTTGGTCTAAGTATCCAATCACTGCAACAGCATCACCGCCTGCTGAAGCTAAAGTTGCAACTTCAGATGAATAGTCTGCTTTACCGTCTTCATGAGCAGTAACAGTAGTTACTTTAATACCATGAGCTTTTACAGCTGCTTCATAAACGTCTGCTAAACCTTTTCCGTAATCATTATTTGTATAGGTTATTGCCACACTTTTTACTCTTCTATCTTTTGTTATATCAGCTAATATTTGACCACCTCTTGCATCTGAAGGAGCTGTTCTAAAAAAATATCCTTTGTCATCAAGAGTTGTTAATCCTGGTGATGTAGCTGATGGTGAAATCATTACTACACCATTTGGTACAGCAACATTTGAAGCAATTGCTCCGGTTACACCTGAACAGTCAGCACCCATAATAGCTGCTACACCTTGTGAAATAACACCTTCAGCTGCTGCTGTAGCTGCTGCTGAATCTACACATGTTGAGTCTGCTCTCACGACTGTGATTGTTTCTCCACCTAATAGTGAGCCTGAGTCCGAAGCTTCTTTAAAAGCTAGCTCAGCTGAGGCTGCCATAGCTGGTGTTAGAGATTCAATAGGACCAGTAAATCCTAAGATGATCCCCATCTTAATTTCTGCAAAAACATTTGTTGTAAAAGTAGAAACAAAAATTAATGCAGCGATAAATAGTTTTTTCATCATTTTCCTCTATATTTGTTAACAATTTATAAAAAACAAATTAAATCTTATTTATTGGAACTTTCAACAAGGAATTTACCATATTTAATTAGCAATTTATGGCTTATTAAAAGTATTTTCTAAATTCTTCATTGATTGACAATATATCTAAGTCAGCTAATCCCCCAATCACAAGTTGAATTGCAACTATAAGAATAAAGCCAAGACCAACATAAGCAATCCATAAATGTTTCTGGATATAGTTTGCAAGATACGTGGCCATAGCCCCAGTTAAAATTACTGAGAGGACTAATCCGAAAATCATAAAGCTAAAATTTCCTTTAGCGGCTCCTACCACTCCAATCACGTTATCAAAACTAATTGTAATATCTGCAAATAAAACTTTATAAACACTTTGAATATATGATGGTTCTTTAGATTTTTTTGTTGGAGACTTTACTTTTTTTATTTCAAAAAGATCCTTTCTTAAGTCATTTACAATCCAAATTAAAAGTAAACCTCCTAAAATTTTGATAAAATAAAACTCAAATAAGTAAGTAGCGAATAAAGCAAATATAATTTTGAATACCAAAGCACCAGCAACTCCCCATAAAATAATCTGTTTTCTGTTTTTAGGTGCAAAATTCGCAGCAATTAAACCAATTATAATTGCATTATCTGCAGCTAAGATAATATCAATGAAAATAATTTGTAGAATTGTGAGAGATTGTTCAAGCAAGATAAAATTACTATATTCGATATTTACTAAAATTCAATTAAATTAATTATTTTGAATTTTTAATTATTTGATTTAATTCAGAATATTCTTGGCAATTACATTTATTTAAAATATTTAATCTTTTATTTGCCTCATCCATTCTATTAGTCGCAACATACAATATACCTAAATTTTTATTCATTTCATTATTTTCAGGCTCAATTTCTAAACCCATGATTAAGTAAATTTCAGCATCCTCTAATTTACCAACTTTTTTATTTGTTAAACCTAAGTAGTTTAATATTCTAGGATCAAGAGGTTCAATTTGGTTAGCTTCATAAAGATAGTCTAAAGCTTCTTCATATAGTTTTAGTGCTTTTTTCTTTTTGCCCTTTTTATCATACTTTTTTGCTTTAATAATTCTTTTTTCTGCTGATTTGAAAGAATCCAATTTTAAAGGAGGTTTTGCAACAGAAGTTTTAGGTACAATACTTACCCACCCATCATTTCCAGATTTTATTTCATCTGATGCAAAACTTTGATTTACTTGAAAAAAAATAATTATTATTAAAAATTTAATTATTTTTTTTATCATCAAATATTAATATTTTGACTCTTTAACTCCATCAATTATATCCTTAAGATCAGTATATTCTTTACAATTACAATTCATTAATATAGCCAATCTTTCTTTTGCTAAATCCATTCTATTTGTTGCAACATACAGCTCTCCAAGATATTCATTGATACCAATATGTGTTGGGTCAATCTTTAAACCTTGTAAGTAGTATTTTTCCCCATTTTCAAAATCTCCAATTTTTCTTGTAGTAAAACCTAAGTAATTGAGAGTATCAGGATTATCTGGTTTTTTTTTATTTGATTTGATTAATAACTTTTGAGCTTTCTCATATTTTTGGTTTGCTTTCATTGTCTTGCCTTTTTCCTCTAACTTTTTTGCAGCCTTAATATGTGAAAGAGCCATATCATATTGTGTCCTTGTTTTAGAGGAACCACTGTCGTTAGAGCTAGAGCCAGCAGAATATGCCTGCGACACCAACATTAAAGTTATTAACAAACTTGCAAAAAATCTATTTAACATTTTTAAACTTCTCCATTTTATTTAAAGGTATTAATTTAAGTCCATTTTCTAAAAGATTATCTTTAATGGATAATGCTGTAGCTAATGAACTAGAATTATCTCCATGTATACACACAGAGTCTATTTCACAAGGTATCTGTCTTCCACTGTGACAATTAAGTGCCTGATTTTTTACCATGCTTAAAACATGCTTTTTTGCTTCCTCAGGATCAGTAATTAAAGCATGCGGCTTTTTTCTAGAAACTAAATTACCGTCATCCTCATAATTTCTATCAGCAAATATTTCGCATGCAATTTTCATATCAAGTTTTTTAGCTGCTTCTTGCATTTTTGATCCAGTAGGAACTAAATAGATTAAGTCTTTACTAATATCTTTTATTACTTCTGCAAGTATTTTGGATAATTCTATATCCTCACAGGCCATATTATTCAAGGCTCCATGAGGTTTAATATGAGTTACATTTTCTCCAAATTTTGACGCTATTTTTTGTAAAATTTCATATTGATCGTTAATAAGTTTTTTAATTTCAGTCGAAGATAAATTAATTCTTTCCCTTCCAAAATTTTCAGGGTCGTCAAATGATGGATGTGCACCAATACTTACTCCATTTCTTTTTGAAATTTCTATGACCTCAGTCATAGTTTCTTCATCTCCTGCATGATATCCACAGGCTACGTTTGCTGAATTCACAATTTTTAATAAATCTGGATCATTTTTATTCGAATGCAATTTTGATTTTTCTCCTAAATCACAATTTATATTAATTTCAAAAGTCATAATTGTTAAGTATAACATGACATGATTAAAAATATATCAAATCTTGGTGACGCGGCTTTGTATTGTGATTTTGGTAATAGCATTAATAGAGAGTTAAATTCAAATGTTATACGATATTTTAATGATCTCAAAAATAAAAAAATTGATGGCGTAACCAATATAACTCCTTCTTATAATAAATTAATCATCTCTTTTGATTTAAAAAAAACTAATTTTAAAGATTTAAAAAGAATTGTAGAAAATATTGATTTGAGTGGAACATTATCAAGTTCATCTAAAAAAATTGAAATACCTGCTTGTTGTCAAAAAAGTTTTGCTTTAGATATAGAAAGATTAGAGGAAAAACTTTCTATAGACAGAAAAAAAATTTATCAAAACTTTTTTAACAAAGAATACTTTTGTTATATGACAGGTTTTATTGCTGGGATGCCTTTTCTTGGTGATCTTGACAAAAATATGAGATCCAAAAGGTTAGAAACTCCGAGAGTAAAAGTACCAAAGGGATCAATTGGCTTAACTGAACAATTTGCAAATATCTACACTTTTGAAAGCCCAGGTGGCTGGAATATAATTGGAAAAACACCTTTAGAAATATTTGATAGTTCAAATAATGAAAAGCCAAACTTAATAAATCCAGGAGATATTGTAGTATTTAAAGAGATATCAATTGATGAATATAATGAATTTAAATGAATAATTTTTTTGAAATATTAAGAGGAGGAATAAATACTACATTTCAAGACGTAGGTAGAAATAACCTTCATCATATTGGCATTCCGTCTAGTGGAGCTATGGACAATAGAAATTTTCAGCTATCAAATAGTATTTTGGGAAATAAACTAAATAATCCAGTAATTGAATTTGCTTATCAAGGGCCATTAATAAAATTTCATGGAGATAAAATTAATTTTGTTATTACAGGTGAAGTTATATTCAAAATTGTGAGAGGTAAAAATGAAATTATAGGTAATTGCTATGAGAGCTATACAATTGAAGAAGGAGATAAAATAGATATTATTTCTACAAATAAATCTGTTTATGGTTATCTCGCAATAAGTGGAGAATTTGATTTAAAGTTTCAATGGGGAAGCTGTTCAGTTAATACGAAAGCAAATATTGGTTCTAATAATGGTAAAAAGATTATCTCAGGTCAAAATATTAATATTTTAAATATTCTACCTAATGAGATGAAAAAAAAATTAAATTTTGTAAATACAAAAATTGAAAAAATTAGAGTTATTAAAGGAACAAACTATAATTATTTTTCAGAAAAAGGAATAAAATCCTTTTTTAATGATGATTTTTTTGTGTCAAAACTATCAGATCGAATGGGCATGAGATTGGAGGGTCCAAAAATTGAAAATATAGCGGAAACAAATATTAGATCTGAAGGATTAGTTAAAGGAGTAATACAAGTACCAGCAGACGGCAATCCAATTATAATGTTATCTGACCATGGTACGATAGGGGGATATCCAAAAATTGGAGTCGTTATAAGTGCTGATATTGACAAACTGGTGCAATTATCGCCAGGATCGAAAATTAAATTTCAAGAAATAGAATTAGAGGATGCGGAAACTTTATTTAAGTTGTATGAGTTGGAAACACAAAATTTAATTTCACAAATATAATGAATCTCATAAGAAATTTACCTGGCCCTTTATTGATTTTTTTTGGTGCTTTAAGCCTTAGTTTTGGAGGTCTTATAGTCAAATCTTTTGAAGGTGCAACATTATGGCAAATTTTATTTTGGAGATCTTTATTTTTTTCATTAACAGTTTTAGTTTTTCTATTAATTAGTTATAAAAAAGAGACATTTAAGTCTTTTTATGACTCCGGTTTTGCTGGGATTATAGGTGGAATAGTATTATCTTTTGGTTTTTGTGGGTACGTTTTTGCTATGTACAACACAACCGTTGCAAATACTAATTTTATAATATCTCTTCAAATATTATTTTTAGCTTTATTTGGATATATTTTTTTAAAAGAAAAAATTAATAAAATAACATTAACTTCTATTATTTTAGCAATGATAGGAGTCTTAGTTATGGTAGGGAATTCTCTATCACCCGGGGAACTTTCAGGAAACCTCGCAGCCTTCACAATGCCGGTTACTTTTGCAGTTCTAATAATGATTGTTAGAAAATATCCAACAGTAGATATGGTTCCAGCTCAATTTATAGCTGGAATAAGCTCTTGTTTAATTGGATTTTTACTCTCAACAAAGATCATGATTTCACCTCATGATATTTTTTTAGGATTTTTAGCAGGATTTTTTCAGGTTGGTTTTGGATTCATTTTTATAACTATTGGAGCGAGGACAACACCATCAGCACTAGTAGGAATCATAATGTTATCTGAGTCTGTTTTAGGGCCTATTTGGGCATTTTTATTTGTAAGCGAGAGACCTTCAATTTTTGGATTATTAGGAGGCGCAATTATTCTTTTTGCAGTGCTATTACAATTTTACTCTCTATTAATAAAAAGTAAAAAAAAAGTTTCTTATTATAAACAATGAAAATTGCAGTAGTCGGCTCAGGTATTTCAGGTTTAAGCGCTGCTTATTATCTTTCCAAAAATTATCATGTAGATCTTTTCGAAAAAGAAGATCATTTCGGAGGTCACGCTTATACCGTTGATGTTATAACAAAGGATAAAAAAACTTCGGTCGATGTTGGCTTCATTGTGTTTAATCATCAAACATATCCAAATTTAATGAATTTTTTTAAAGAGTTAGATGTAGAAATTGAAAAAAGTGATATGTCGTTTTCCGTATCAGTTGAGAAAACTAATTTTGAATATTGTGGCAAAGGTTTATCAGGTATATTTGCTAACAAATCAAATCTACTCAACATTGAATTTATTAAAATGTTTTTTGATATTATAAGATTTTATAAATCATGTGATAAAATTTCAGAACTTGAAAAAAAAATTACATTGAATGAATTTTTAGAAAAAAATAGCTGGTCTAAAAGCTTTATTAATTATCATGTTATACCTATGGTTTCAGCAATCTGGTCTATGCCTCCATACGAGGCAGGAAAAATGCCAATGAATTTTTTCTTAAAATTCTTTCAAAACCATGGTTTGTTTAAACTCAGCAAAAGACCCCAGTGGTACACTGTAGCTAAAAGAAGCAGGACATATGTAAACAAAGTTTTAACAAAGATTAGTGGAGAATATTATAAAAATTACAAAATTAATTCTATTAAAAGAATTTCATCAGGAGTTCAGATTTATTACGGTGGTAACAACGAATTTTTTGATTATGACAAAGTCATTTTAGCAACCCATGCTGATGAAGCATTAGCGTTAATAAATAATCCAACCGAACAAGAGAAAAGATTATTATCAAATTTTAGCTATAGGGAAAATTATGCTATTTTACACTCTGATGAAAATGTAATGCCAAGAAATAAAAAAGTTTGGTCTTCATGGAATTCCTCAGTTGATCCAAAAAATCTTAATAAAAGTTCACTTACTTATTGGTTAAATCGATTGCAAAATTTAACAAATGAACAAAATATTTTTTTAACTCTAAATCCTTATAAAACTATTCCTGAAGGAAAAGTTTTTAAAAAAATTAGATTTACACATCCATATTATGATCAAAAGGCTTTGGATAATCAAAATAATTTAAAATTTATTCAAAATAAAGAGAATTTATTATTTTGTGGAAGTTATTTTGGTTACGGATTTCATGAAGATGGAATAAAATCATCTATTGAAATGTTGAAAAAACTAAATGACTAGTTCAATATATAACGGCACTGTTATTCACAAAAGATTTAAACCAAAAACACATTTTTTCAAATATAATATTTTTTCATTATTGATAGATCTGTCTGAATTGGATGAACTAGATAAAAAAATAAAATTTTTTTCATTTAATAAATTTAACTTAATTAGCTTTTATGAAAAAGATCACGGAAACAGAGACGGTTCATCATTAATACAATGGGTAAAAAAAATTATAAATGAAAATGACATTAATTCTCAAGATATTAAGATTAAACTTTTATGTTATCCAAGAATATTTGGTTATGTATTTAACCCTTTAAGTGTTTTTTTTATTTATGATGTAAGTGATAAATTAATATCAATATTATACGAAGTCAAAAATACTTTTGGAGAACAACACACATATATATTTAAAGTTAAAGATAATACCAATCTATTTCAACATAGCTGTACAAAAAAATTCCATGTTTCGCCATTTATAGAAATGAATTGTAATTATTTCTTTAGAATACTAAGGCCTGGAGAAAAAATATCTGTAATCATAGACCAATATCAAACAAATGAAAAAATCTTGTATGCATCTCAAGATGGTAAAAGAGTAAATTTTAATAGCAAAGAATTAATAAAATCATATCTAAAACATCCATTTATGACATTTAAGATAATCTCGGCGATACATTATGAAGCGTTTAAATTATGGGCTAAAGGAATTAAATTTATCAAAAAAAACTTTAAAATAAAAAATAATATTACATTTGAGAACTAATGAATTTTTACATTTTATCAGACAAAATAGTTTTTAATATTTTAAAAAATATAAAATTTGGTTATTTAGAATTAACTGATCATAATGGGAAATATTATGTTTTTGGTGACCCAGAAAGCCCTTTAAAGTCAAATATTAAAATTAAAAACTCAAACTTTACTTTTAATTTAATTAAAGGAGGTAGTGTGGGTTTTGCAGAATCTTATATGAAGAATGATTTTGAAACTGATAATTTATCTAATCTCATCGAAATAACAGCAAGAAATATTAAACAAATTCATAGATTTTCAGGTTTCTTAGATTTTCAATTTTTAAATTATATAAAAAATATTTTTATTAAAAACACAAAAAAAAGAAGTAAAGAGAATATTTCAAAACATTATGATTTAGGTAATGAATTTTTTTCACTCTGGCTTGATAAAACATTAACATATTCAAGTGCAATATTTGATAAAAAAAATAATGATTTATCAGATGCTCAAAATAATAAGTATCAAAAATTAATAGATCTTATCAAACCTAAGATTGGAGACAAAGTTTTAGAGATAGGTTGTGGGTGGGGTGGATTTGCTGAATATATTGGAAAAAAATATGATGTTAAATTAGATTGTATTACAATTTCAAAAAAACAATTTGAATATACTAAAGAAAGAATTCACAAATGTGGGTTAAATGAAAAAGTAAATATAGAAATTAAAGACTATAGGGATTTAAAAGATAAATATAATTCAATAGCATCTATTGAAATGATAGAGGCAGTTGGTCAAAATTATTTAGAAAGTTACTTTAAAACAATCAAAAATAACTTATCAAAAGATGGTAGTGCTGCCATTCAGGCCATTACTATTGATGATAATCTTTTTGATAGATATAAAAATAAACAAGACTTTATTCAAAAATATATTTTTCCTGGAGGTTTTCTTCCAAATAAAGGAAGTATCAATAAATATGTTTCAGATAATGGTTTAACTATTAAGTCTTATGAGTCTTATGCAGATCACTATGCCAACACATTAGCTATCTGGAAAAATGAATTTAACAAAAAATGGGGGCTAATTAAGAAACAAGGATTTGATTTAACTTTTAAAAGAATGTGGGAATTTTACCTATCTTACTGTGAGGCAGGTTTTAAGTCTAAAAATATAGATCTAATCCAATTTTCAATACAAAATAAATAAACAAATATGATGAACATAAAATTTTTTAAATCAATTTTATTGATAATTTCTTTAATCTTAATTACAAGTTGTTCGAAAAATAACTCTATGAAACCTGAAGATTTTAAAAATAAAGAACCAAGATTAATTATTGAGGAATATTTGTCTGGAGAAGTAAAAGCTTGGGGCGTTCTTCAAAATAGATCTGGAAAAGTTATCAGACAATTTTCAGCTGATCTAAATGGAAAATGGGATGGGAAACAACTTATACTTGATGAAAAATTTAATTGGGATGATGGTGAGATTCAAACAAGACAATGGCAAATAACCAAAATTGACGACAATAATTACGAAGGAACTGCAGGTGATGTTGTAGGAAAAGCAAAAGGTTATTCTTATGGTTCTGCATTTAAATTTGAGTATGTTCTTTTAGTACCTGTCAAAGGTAAAGAAATGAAAATTACTTTTGATGATTGGATATTCAAACAAGACGATCGAGTGGCAATTAATAGAGCTACTATGACTAAATTCGGTTTTAAAGTTGCTGAATTAACTGTGGTGTTTGTTAAAGACTAATTTTTTTTCTGATACTTTGTCATTTTACTTATCAAACCAAAATATATTGTACTTGGTAAAAAACTAAATATTTTAAGTATCAAAGTAAGAGTTTTTGGGAAATGAATTTCAAAAACTTTTTTATTAATCAAACCATCATAAATTTTTTCAGCAGCATATTCAGTAGTTTCCCATGGTTTTATCTCATTCTTTTTTTTTAATACTTTATCAAATTCTTTATCAGTCATTTCTAATAAATCTTTGACTCTGTATATTACATACCTAAAATCCTCTACCTGTTCTGGAATAATATGAAGTTGATAAGCTTCAAAGTTTCCTGCAATTACATTTCCAAAATAATCAGTAATTTCACCTCTTACAGGTGCTAGTTTCCATTCTCTAATTCTATTTTTATCTGACAATGTTAGATATTTCTTATTTTCTTTAACTTGTAAAAAAAACAACCTACTAATTAATCCTACCATTATAAAAAATTTTAATGAGCCAGTAATAAACATTCTTCTGTTAATTAGATTAAGTTTTTTTTACACTATCAGTTGATGAATTAATCATTAAGACCTCGTAGATATTGATTAAATAGATAGACAAAAACTAAGTAAAATAAAAAAGTAAAAAAATTATTTATCAAATAATCTATTAAGATTATGTTGTATGAGAAAAATAACATTAAAACTGAGTAATTAATTGAATTTATTAAACTAATAATGAATAGGAAATAAAACCAATCTTTAATTGGATGAGGTCTAATAGTGATATTTCGTAGATAAGAAGTTGCAATACAAATCAATATATATGAAAAACTACTTAATCCTAAAGGTAATCCGACAACGGTATCATTCACAAGTCCAGCCATAAAAACTAAAAAATAATCAAAATTTTTGAAATCTTTAAGTGTAAAATAAAAAATTAAGATATAAGGAAAATTGAACGAAAAATATTCTAAATTTAAATAGTTAAAATCAAATTCATTCAAAACAGATATAAATAAAAAAATAATTGGTAACCAAGAATAAAGTTTTAGAAATGAGCTTTTTGTTTTAAAATTAACCATTAGTTTTTTCTACCTTTGCTCATTACACATTTTTTATACATTGTAGATCCAACTGAATAACCTTTATTATTAAAAAATGACTTTCTACACTTGTGACCATATTCTAAATTTAATCTTAAAAAAGTAAGTTCTTCTTTATCAATATCGTATTGTTTTATTTTTTCTTTTTTTAAAAATATTTCGTTTTTAAAATCAACTATTTCATTTTCAAGTTTATTAATTTCAGATTTCAAGCTTTCATTTTCTTTTATAAACTTAAGATTTGTTTGCTCAATAATCTCTAGCTCATCTTCAAGAATCTTCAATTTTGCATTCATTGGTGTGCCACCTGAAACATTTGAATCAAGTTCTGCATTATTCAATGTCTGAGTTTCGGTTTTTGTAATTACATCAGCAAACACATACTTTAATTGGCTAAAATCACTATAAAATTCAACATTAAATCTTGACGCTAAATTATCCTTTAGAATTGATAATCTACCAATAGGTATTCCACTTTTAAATATTGCACCAGTACCTGATGTATAAATTATACTTTCTTGATTAATTTCATCTGAAAAACCGTCTTTGATATATTTTATTTGTCCTTGATTATTACCATCACCAGTAATTATTGCTTGAATATTTTGCGGAGCTATTGTTACCGGTACATTTGAATTCAAATCAGATAGTAATAATACTCTTGCAGTTTTATAGTTAACTTCTATTACTCTGCCAACTAAATAAGATTGATCATATATATTTGTACCGATCTTAATATTATCTTTGCTTCCTTTGTTAATGATAATACTTTTTAAAAATGGACTCTCATGATCAACAATAATCTTTGCAAGTATTTTATCTGAACTTGAAACATAATCATTAATTAATTCTTTTAACTCCCTATTTTCAGATTGAATAATTTGACTAGAAACATAGTTTGATTTTAATTGATTTAATTCTTGTTCGTTTTTTTTATAATCTTTAAAAAAGGTTGTATATTCGCTTACTTCAAAAAAAGTATTTTTAATAAAATTTTCTGGAATTGAAACGACAAAAGAAGATCTATAAACAACTTCATTAATGCCAATTTTCAAATACCTTATAATTTTTAAATCTAAACTAGACAATAAAATTATAAATGCTGAAATTAGAAAAAGCGTTAAAAGTGAAAATTTTTGCTGAGTACTTTTTTTTAAAAAAGCAGATCTAATTGCAATAATAAAATCATCTCTGCTTGAGGCCATCGTTTTTAATATTCAGTCAACATAGTAGAGAATGTTTGTTCTTGATCCAAAGCTTTACCTGTTCCAACTGCTACACAAGACAAAGGGTCGTCTGCAATATGCACTGGCAATCCTGTTTCTTTTGAAAACCTTTTATCTATATTTTTTAGTAATGCTCCGCCACCAGTTAATGTTAAGCCCATATCAACTAAATCTGCAGATAATTCAGGTGGAGTACTTTCTAATGCATCTTTTATACCATTAACCATTTCTTTTAAAATGTCGTTTAAAGCCTCCGCAGTATCTTCCTCTGTTATATTTACTTCTTTAGGTGTTCCAGATCTAAGATCTCTTCCTTTTACTGCATAAGTATTATTATTACTTGGAATAGCTGTACCTATCTCTTTCTTAATTTTTTCTGCAGTGCTATCACCGATCATTAAATTATATTCTTTTCTCATATAATTAACCATCGCTCCATCCATTGCATCTCCTGCAACCCTTAAAGATTTAGAATAAACTAAGCCTCCTAAGGACATGACAGCTATTTCACTTGTACCACCACCAATATCTACTACCATTGATCCTGTTGCTTCTGAAATTGGAAGATTTGCTCCAATCGCTGCAGCTATTGGTTCCTCAATTAATTGAACTCTTCTAGCTCCTGCTGCTAAAGCACTATCTTGAATAGCTTTTCTTTCAACAGGGGTGGAACCAGTTGGAACGCAAATTAAAATTCTTGGGTTAGCAAAAGTACTTCCTTTATGAACCTTTTTAATGAAATGCTTTATCATTTCCTCTGTAACGATAAAATCAGCTATAACACCATCTCTTAACGGTCTTATGGCTTGAATGTTTCCAGGTGTCCTACCTAACATAGTTTTTGCCTCATCTCCGACTGCTAATACTTGTTTTTTTCCACCTTGGTCAACAATTGCAACAACTGATGGTTCATTCAGAACTACTCCTTGACCTTTTACAACCACCAGAGTATTCGCAGTTCCTAGATCAATAGCCATATCTTGGCTCCAAACCTTTCTAATTTTTTCAAATAAACCCATTAAACTCCTCCTTTGACTTTTTGATGTTCTATATTTTTATATAAAGATTTTTTCTCTCGCTTTATAAGCATTTTATTTAAAGCATTAAGGTAAGCATTAGCTGATGCTACTAAAGTATCAGTATCAGCAGATTGTCCAACTGTCGTTCTGTCATTTTCCTCAATTTTTACACTTACTGTAGCTTGAGCATCAGTTCCTTCTGTGACAGCATGAACTTGATAAAGAGATAATTTTACATCATGTGGATATAAATCTTTTATACATTTAAAAATTGCATCAACTGGTCCGTCACCTGTTTGACTTGTTTTTTTAATATCTCCAAAAACATCTAAAGTCATATCTGCTCTTTGTGGCTCGCCAGTTCCAGCAAAGACTTTTAAAGATTTCAAATTTATTGCATTAATCTTATTATCAATTATCAAACTATCGTCTACTAAGGCAACAATATCCTCATCATAAATATGCTTTTTCTTATCAGCTAAAACTTTAAATTTACCAAAAGCAGCTTGTACTACATCATCTGTTACATCAGTATATCCCAAATCGCTTAATTTATCTTTAAATGCATGTCTACCTGAATGTTTACCCATTACTAAAGATGTTTTTTTCACACCAACACTTTCTGGTGTCATTATCTCATAGGTCTCTCTATTCTTTAACATTCCGTCTTGATGTATACCAGACTCATGAGCGAAAGCATTCTTTCCAACAATTGCTTTATTGAATTGCACTGGAAATCCTGTTGCATTAGAAACAATTTTTGATGCTTTGCTGATTAATTCTGTTTTAATACCTGTTTCATAAGGTAATAAGTCATCTCTAGTTTTTATTGCCATTACAATTTCCTCTAGGGCAGCATTACCTGCTCGCTCACCTATTCCATTAATAGTACATTCTATTTGTCTTACTCCAGCAGATAAACCTGACAATGCATTAGCAACTGCTAATCCTAAATCGTTATGACAATGAGCTGAAATAATTGCTTTATCAATATTTGGTACATTATTCTTAATTGAAGTAATTGTTCTTGCAAACTCTTCTGGAATAGAATAACCGACAGTATCTGGAATATTTATTGTTTTTGCACCACATTTAATTGCAAGCTCAATAGTTTTATACATAAAATCTAAATCAGTTCTTGTACCATCCTCACAAGACCATTCTACATCATCTGTAAAATTTCTTGCGTAAGTAACACTTTCTTTAATTGCCCCTAATACTTGTTCATCAGTCATATTAAGTTTATGTTTCATATGAACAGGGCTTGTTGAAATAAAAGTGTGAATT
>CACGKR010000007.1 GCA_902573705.1 uncultured Pelagibacteraceae bacterium | reverse complement strand
AGGATAAATCATCAATCATAGCTGGTAGATCTATCGAAGAAATTTTAAGCAGGTTTGATAATAAAATTAAAGACCCAAGACGTGCAAGTAAGGGGAAAAATGTATCTAAAATTATTAAAGAGTTTTTAAAAATTAAATGTCCAATAAATAAAGCTGCAAAAGAATTAAATAAATTTTTTAAAAAATACCAAATTAATTTGTTGGTAGATCAAAAATATTTTCCAATTTCAAACAACAAACTATCAAAACTAAACGTAATTTTTTCAACTTCCTTTGGAAGGCAACTTGAATATTATACAGGAATGGTTTTTAAAATTGATATTAAATCTAACAATAAGATTAAGAATATTATTAATGGTGGCAGGTACGATCTATTAATCTCTGATCTAGGTTCTAAAACTCAAGTCCCAGCTGTAGGAGCTGCTTTAAACTTAAATTACTAATCATGGAAAATATAATAAACATAGGAATTCCAAGTAAAGGTAGATTAAAAAAAGATGTTTTAAAGATTTTTAAAAAGAAAAAATTAAATCTTATTTCAGAAAGAGGAGAGAGAGATTTAATTGGTTCAATCAAAAGTAAAAAAAATATAAAAATATTATATCTACATGCCAGAGAAATAATAGAAAGACTCGGTGACAATTCTTTGGATATTGGCTTTTCAGGGTTTGATCTGTTCAAAGAAAGTGAAATTAATATTCAAAAGAAAATTAATGTAAATAAAAAGTTAAGTTTTGGAAAAGCTGATTTAGTTGTCGCTATACCTGACCCTTGGATTGACGTCCAAACAATAGCTGATCTTGAGGAAATTGCATTTGAACTTAGAGATAAAAAGAAAAAAAGATTAAGAGTTGCAACTAAATATCCAAATTTAACAAAAGAGTTCTTATTTTCAAAAGGTGTCACTCAATTTAGATTGGTTGAAAGTCTTGGGGCTACGGAAGCTTATCCTTTTACAGGATCAGCAGAATTAATCACTGATATCAGTTCTACAGGTGAAACTTTAAAAGCTAATAATTTGAGAGTTTTAAAAGATGGTGAAATTCTTAAATCTCAGGCATGTATTTTTACATCAAAGAAAAATTCAAAAAAAAAAGGATTAAAGAAATTAATTCAATTACTTTCCAAATAATTTATCCTTAAAATAAACGAGGATTATTTTGATAATATCTAAATTTTTTAATATTGCATAAAAAGCTACAAAAACTCCTATTACAAATATAATTTTTAAAATTAGATATAATTCCATAAAAAAACCTTATAATACAACTTACGAATCATGGACACAATTTTATTAACTATCTTAATTTTACTGCTAGTAGCAACTCTAGCAACTTTATATTTAAATATAAAATCAAAACCAAGGAGTGATAGCAAAGAGGTTGAAGAAATAGCAAATTTAAATAGCGAAATAGTTCGACTAAAAGATAGTCTAAATACCACAATCAATACATCTCTAGGCTCAATGTCTACTTCATTCAATGCTCTTTCAACTGGAGTTACTAAAGACATGACAGAAGCTTTAACTAAGGTGGATGAAAAAGTAGGGAATTTTAATCAGCAAGTACAATTACTGAATCAAAGCCAAGAAGGAATTACTAAAATTCTAGCAGGTGTTAAAAAATATGGAACTCTTGCTGAGTATTCTTTAGATGCACTAATCAAAGATTTATTGCCAGCATCTCAATTTATAACAAATGTAAAGATGAAAGAAGATACTAGTGAAAATGTTGAATTTGCAATCAAGCTACAAGGAGATATTTTGGTTCCAGTAGACTCTCATTTTCCAGTAGAAAAATTTAAAGCAATCACAGATGCTTACGATGCAGATGATAAAAAAGCTGTTGATGATGCTAGAACAAAATTAGCAAGTGCATTTAAGGCTAAAGCAAAAAGTGTTAAGGAAAAATATATTGTTCCACCCAAGACGACTGATTTTGCAATAGTATATGCGCCCACAGAAAGTCTTTATAAAGAATTAACTGAATATCAGGATCCAAGCACTAAAGAATTATTAACCCAAGAATTAATGAAAAAATACAAAATAGTAATTTGTGGCCCAAATACTCTTTCAGCTTATTTGCAATCCTTACATATGGGTTTTCAATCTCTTAAAGTTCAAAAAGGAGCTACAGAAATATATAATCATCTCAAAACTATCACTACCAGATTTGGAAAACATTTTGATAATATTATTACACTTAGAAAAAAATTAGAGGAAGCTATGAGTGTGGTAGATAAGTTTGGTACTGATGCAAGATCAATTAACAGAACTTTAGAAAATATAAAAGATCCCGAACAGGTTGAGAAAGCTGTTAAAACAGAAAATGTAGAAAAATTTGTTGAAAGAAATAAACAGTTCAAAAATTAATTTCTTTTTTCAAAAAATACCGATTATAAGAAATCACATGCAGTGGAATAATAAATTTATTTATCCGAAATCTACAAGATCAATTGTACACGGTTCAAGACATTATTCAGTTAATGAGGAAAATCTTCCATCAGTTACAACAATTTTAAAAGCAACCGAGTCTGAAGAAAAAAAAGCAAAACTACTTGAATGGAAAAACAGAGTTGGTCATAAACAAGCTGAAATTATTTCAAGAGAAGCAACAAGTCGTGGAAGTTCTATGCATGATTATTTAGAAAAATTTTTGCTTGGAAAATTAAATATGGATTTACTTGGAGACAACACTCGTGAAAAAATGATGGCAGATCAAATTATAGAAAACGGATTAAGAGATAAATTAAGTGAAATCTGGGGATGTGAAGCAACTTTATATTACCCGGGAAAATATGCAGGTGCTGCAGATTGTATTGGTATTTACGAAAATAAAGAAACGATCATAGACTTTAAACAAAGCAACAAACCAAAAAAAGATGAGTGGATTGAGGATTATTATCTACAGTGCGCAGCATATTCATTAGCCCACAATAAAGTTCATGGATCGAATATTACTCAAGTGGCAATCCTTTTATGTACTAAGGATAATATTTTTCAAAGATTTATGGTTAGAGGTGAAAGATTAATAAATTATCAAAACCAATTTTTAGAAAAAGTTGAACAATTTTACTCACAAAGGATGGCAAATTGAATTATGTAGTTTGGGATATTGAGACAGATTCGGCCCAACTTGATTGGGCCACTATGATTGAGATTGGAGCAATCTTATTAGATGAAAATTTTAATGAAAAAGAAAGATTTAATGCAAGATGTAGAATTCCACAAGATCGAGTTCCATCTGCTACTGCTTTATGTATCAACAAGTCAAACGTTGATTTGATTACTAAAGGCAACTTAAGTCATTACCAAATGATTGCTCAAGTAGAAAAAAAATTTCGCGAATGGTCTCCCGCAACTTTTATGGGATTCAGCTCGGTCGGTTTCGATGATGAAATTCTTAGGAGAGAGTTTTTTAAATCATTAAGAAAACCATATCTTATTAATACAGAGGGCAATGCAAGACATGATGCGTTAAACATGATTAAAGCAGCATTTGCTATTGATGAAAATGTTTTAAAAACTGAGCTCAACCTTAAAGGAAATAAATCTATGAAATTAGAGTCATTAGCAAGACTTAATGGCTTTGACTCTTCAGGAGCCCATGGAGCTCTTTTTGACACTGAATTAACTGTTAAAGTCTTAGGTCTATTAAAAAACAAACAACCTGATTTGTGGCACGAATATTTAAAGACTAAAAGTAAAGTTGTCGTTGAAAATTTAATAAAACAAGAAAAAATGTTTACTATTAATGAAAATTTTTTTGGTAAAAATTATTTATTTTTAGTTGCTCCATTACACCCAAACTCATGTATGCATCCAGTTTATAAATGGGGGCAAGTAGTAAATTTATCGGCAAATATTGAAGAATTACAAAAATTGAATTACCAAGATTTAAAAAAAGAAATGAGAAAATCACCTCGTTTTTATAAAACAATAAAATCCAACAAAGCTCCAATAATTTTAGATAAAAGTTTAGGCTTAAAAATAGATCCTTATAAAAAAATTGGAATTAATTTATTAAATAAAAGAGCGGAATTGATGAAATCTAATGAAAAATTTTCTCAAGATATATGTAATATATTGAAAGAAGCAGCAGAGGATAAAATGGAAACAGCATCGCAAGAAGATGCTGAACCTGAGGAGACAATCTATTCTGGAGGTTTTGATACATTCAATAAAGATGTTCCATTATTTGAAAAATTTCATTCTTCAGATTGGAAAGAAAGATTATCTTTATTAGATAAGTTTAAAGATGATAGACTAGTCACCTTTGGTCATAGCCTCATATACAATGAAGCTCCAGAAATTTTACCAAAAGAAATTCACAAGAAAATTAAAAGAAGAATAGCATCTAGAATTTTAAGTACCAATAAAGAAAAATGGTGGACGGTTTCAGCTTTTTATTCAGAATGTGATGAAATTAGAGAAAATGATGACAAAATGTTTTCATTTAAAACAGTTGATGAAAAACTTAAATTTTTAGATGGAATCAACGATTATGTCATGAATTTAGAGCAAAAATATTCAGACGCATAAATTTATAAAACTAAAAAAAGTTTTTTTGACCATTGAAAAAAAATTTCAATCAATTATATCAGCAATATGCTTATAGATTTTAAAGACGAAGATTTTGAAAATAAAATTAAAAATGAAAATGTATCAGTTATACAATTCAGTGCTGCATGGTGTGGACCTTGCAAAGCACTTAAGCCTGTCATGGATAAGTTAGCTGGAGAATATAAAGATAAAGCTTGTTTTTATTATGCAGATATTGAAGATGGCGGGATTAACACTGGTAGTGCTGCAGGAATCAGAGGAGTACCAACTGTAATTATATATAAAAAAGGTGTCGAGGTAGATAGAAAAGTTGGCGGAGTTCCAGAGAGCAATATGAAAGAGTTTTTAGAAAAAAATATTTAATTTAAACTTAATACTTCAGCGGCCCCATATAAAGATCCTGTAATTAACAAAAGATCACCTTCTTTTAAATTTATTGATTTGATAGCCTGTTCGATACTTGGTTGATATTGAACATTAGGCATATTTTTAAATTTTTCTTTTAAATCTTTACCACTAATAGAATTTGGTTGAGTTTTTAGATCTATGGTAGTTATTGATGAAACATTTTTAAAGTGACCAATATACTTTTCATGCTGCTTGTTTGCCATCATTGAAATAATAACATGCTTGTTACAATTCAAGCTTTGAAGATATTCATTTAATGCCCTAGCACCATCTTCATTATGGCTCCCATCAATTATTAATTTGTTGTTTTTAACTAGTTCTTTTAATTTGCCAGATTTAATTTCTTGAAGTCTTACAAAGCTAGATATTTTTGTAATTCCTCTTTGAATATGTTCATCTTTAATACCAATATTTAATGTTCTTAAGGTTGCTATTGCAGTTGATATATTTTCTAATTGAAATTGACCAAGAACATTAGGCATTGGAAGCTTCAATCCACCAAATTTATCTTCATAAAAAAAGAAGTCATTCTCATTAACTGAGAAACTAAAGTCGTCATCAAAAAATAATTTATTTGATGGATTTTGAGAAATAGTTTTTTTAATACAGTCCATTGTCTCTTTTGTACTTTGTTTAGCAACAATAATATTTGATTCTAAAAGTGTAGATGTTTTTTCAAAAATAATTTTTTCAATTGTCTGTTCACCTTTCTTGAGCCAATCAAGATGATCTATAGATATTGAGCACGTAATACTTGCTAAGTTTTTTTTAAAAATGTTTGTTGCATCAAACCGGTGAAATAATCCAGCTTCCACAAGGTTAATATTGTCTGGGTATTGAGCAGCTTTATAAAAGTAGCAGGCAGTTAATATTTCAAAATAGGTAATTGGCCGACTCTCATTGACTCTTTCAACCTCTTCAAATAGTGATGCTAATTCATCATCCTCTAATTGTTTGTTATTAAAAACAAATCTTTCATTTATTTTTTGAATATGAGGGCTTGTATAAACATTGCATTTAATATCTGCCTCTTTCATAATCGAAAAACAAGCTTGGATTGTTGAGTTTTTTCCATTAGTTCCAACAACTGATATAACTTTTATATTATCCTGTGGATTACCTAATTTTTTACAAAGATCTTTAATTCGATCTAAACTTAAATCTATTTCCTTAGGATGCAACTTTTGAAAGCGACTGAGTATTTTCTGTAGTTTCATTTTCTTCAGTGCTTATAACAGAATTTTTCTTCAACATAATTGATAATAAGGTTCCAATTTTCTTAGAAAGCTCTTTTCTTTCAACTATTAAATCTACGAAACCTGTTTTTTCAACATATTCACTTTTTTGAAAACCCTCTGGTAATTCTTCTTTAACTGTTCCTTGGATTACTCTAGCTCCAGCAAATGCAATTAAAGCACCCGGTTCTGCTATATGAATATCCCCCAGCATTGCATACGATGCAGTTATTCCTCCAGCAGTTGGATCAGTAATACAAACCAAATAGGGAAGATTATTATTTTTAAGTTCATTTATAGCCAATGTTGTTCTTGTCATTTGAGATAAAGAAATCAAACTTTCCATCATTCTCATACCTCCCCCTGCACTTACACACAAGAATGGCGTCTTATTTTCTATTGCGTATTGAATACCATATAAAAAAGCTTCACCTTCTGCTGCTGCCATTGAAGCGCCTAAAAAATCAAAATCAGATGCCACCGCAGTGATTTTAATATTATCTATTAATCCAGATACAACCATCATTCCACAATCCATATCAGTTTTTTTTCTAGCACTCTTTAATCTATCTTTATATGATTTAGAGTCTGTCCAATTTAGTGGGTCATCCTTTGGAATTGGAGTTTTAAATACTTCATAATTATTTTTTCCAAATAATGTATCAAATCTTTGCCTTGGGTTTATACGATGATGTTTATTACAATCAGGACAGACCCAGAGATTTTCTTCTAAGTTTTTTTTTAAAATTGGACCTCTACAGCATGAAGTCCAATCACTATTAGCTATATCTTCTTTAGTTGCTCTTTTGTGGATAGCAGATTTAATTTTTTCTCCGGCTTTGATTATTTTTGTAATCCAGTTCATTTTATTTTATTTTTTAATTTCCTAACAACATTAGTAACATTTGTGACAGCATTTTGTCCTCTTTTTATAGAATTATTTATTTCTTTGCAAATTGCACTTCCAACAACTAATCCGTCAGCTTTTTTTAGTAAACTGATAGTCTTTTCTGTAATACCAAAACCAATCACAACATTTTTTGATTTATTTTGTTTTTTTATTTTTTGGTATTCTCGCATTATTTTTCTTGGTGAAACTTTCAATTCTCCACCAGTGGTAGAGAGCATACTAATATAATAAATCATATCATGAGAGTCTTTAATGATCTTTTTTTGTCTTTTTTTAGAAGTGGTGGGTGATAAAAGTTGAATAAAATTTATTTTATATTTTTTACATTTTAATGCAAAATTTTTATTTTCAGGATAAGGTAAATCTACAACAATTAATCCATCAACTTTTGATTGTTTGCATTTTTTAATAAATTTATTCTCATTATATTGATAGATCATATTATAATATCCCATTAAAATAATTGCTTTATTCTTCTTAATTATTTTAAATTTTTTAACTATTGAAAAAACATCATTTATTTTGATACCGTTCTTGATAGCCCGATAAGCACTAGTTTGAATTTGGCCACCATCAGCAATCGGGGTGTTATGAGGAAATCCTAATTCGCATATATCTGCATACTCTGAAATAGATTTTAAAATTTCAAAAGATTTTTTTATTGAGTTATCTCCAGCTACAGTGTATGTGAGTAAAGCAGGTCTATTCTCTTTCTTTGCATTTTTAAAAGATTGATCAATTAAAGAATTTCCCATTAATTTTTCTCCAATCTTTCTTTTAAAATATCCCTATCTTTTTTTGCATCTCCACATGAGTTGACAATTATTATTGTATCTTTACTCAATCTTGGTGCGATCCTAATTGCTTCTGCGAATGCATGACTTGGTTCTAAACTTGGATTGATTTTTTCAAGCCGCGTAACTATTTTGTAAGCTTCTAGTGCACTTTCATCAGTTGCATAGGTATACCTCGCTCTTTTAGTATCTTTTAAATAACAATGAATTGGACTCACCCCTGGATAATCTAATCCTGCACTAATCGATTCTGTTTTTTTGATTTGCCCTTCATTATTTTGACAAACATAAGAAGCTGCACCATGTAAAATTCCAATCTTAGCATTTCTGCTTAAAGGTGCTGCATGTAATTTGGAATTTTTAGGACCACCAGCTTCAACGCCAATTAGTTCAATTTGTTTTTTATTAAAGTCTATAAATTCACTCCAAAAACCATATGCAGAACTTCCACCACCAACGCAATTAATTAATTTTATCTTATTAGGAATCTTTTTAAATTCTTTTTTTAATTGTAATTTTAATTCTCTTGAAATTTGAGCAGTACTCCAACCACAAATTTTTACAAATATATTTGGTCCTACTGTGGAGCCCACACACATGTGTGTATTATCACAATTTGAAACCCAATATCGCATACATTCACTCACTGCATCCACTAAAGTTTGACTTCCAGAATATACGGGTACAATTTCAGCACCATTTCTTCTCATCGCATCGCAATTTGGTTTTTGCCTTTTTATATCTTTAGCTCCCATAAATATTTTACACTTAAGGCCAAATTTTTTAGCTGCCATGCTCAACATTTTTCCTGCATAACCTGCACCCGTGTCACCAACAATATATTTTTTCCCCATAGACTTGCAAATTAATGCATGAACTGTTGCATTATAAATCTTATGGGCACCTCCATTAGCTTCTGAAACTACTTTTGCCCAGATTTGTGCTCCACCTAATTCATTAGTTAACTGCTCTAGTTTGATAAAGGATGTAGGTGAGCCTATATAATTTTTGAAATAATAATCTCTTTTTTTGATAAATTTTTTATTTTTTCTTAATTTTTTAAATTCTCTTGTTAAGTCTTCTACTGGTTTTTTTAATGTTTCAGGAATAAAACTTCCACCAAATTTTTTACCCCAAAAACCATGCTTATCATGTTGATCTATTAAAGGAATATTTTTTTTAAGTTTCATTATTTAAAATTTTTATTTTTTTTAAGAAATGTTCTATTTTGGAAATATCTTTCAGTCCAGCAGTTTCTAGACCCCCAGAGATATCAATAATATTAGCTATCTTTTTAAAATTTTCAAAATTATCATTTATTTTAATATCTCCAGCAAGCATTACCTCTTTATCAAATTTAATATTTTTTAACAAAGTATGCTTGAAAGACATACTTTTTTCGTAACCTTTGCTATCAAATAAATAGATATCTGCAATATTCTCAAATAGCTTATATTTTTTAACATCATCAGCTTTTTCTATAGATAGTGCTATTATTATTTTTTTCTTGTATAATTTTTTAATAGATAAGGCCTCTGAGGGATTACAGTCGTAAAGTTGATAATAATCAAAAGGTAAATCTTTTATTTTTTCTAAATCATCTTTATCTGGCTTTACTAGGACTGCTACATAAAAGGAATTTTTTTTATCAATTTTGAGTAATTCATTTAAATTTTTTTGACTTACATATCGTTTTGATTTTATATAATTTACTATAAATCCAATAAATTTTGGTGGAAATGAGTGACTGGTAATATATTTTAAAGTTTTGATGTCAGATATTCCACAAATTTTAGATTTCATTTAATTTAAAGTGGATAAAATTTTTTTTATGTTTTTTTTAGGATTACCTTTTGTTATTGGTCGTCCAATTATCAAAAAGTCACTCCCAGCTTTTAAAGCCTCTTTAGCATTCATCGTTCTTTTTTGATCATTTTTTTTTTTATTTTGTCTAATTCCTGGGGTAAAGCACTTAAGCTGAGGAGCTATCTTTTTAATCATTTTTATTTCATTTGGACTACAAATTATTCCATATAATTTTGCTCTAATCGCAATTTTAATTAATCTTTTTACTTGATCCTTTACTTGACTTTTAAAACCCAGATCTCTCAAATCTTTATCATCAAAACTTGTTAAGACAGAAACACCTAAAAGCTTTACTCCAATTTTTTTAGCTACTGAATTCGCTAATTTTAAAGACTCTAAGCCATTTAACAAATGAACAGTCGCAAAATTTACTTTAAGGTCTTTTAAAGATCTTATAGACTCAATTAAAGTATTTTTAATGTCAAAAAACTTTCCATCATAAAAAATTGGTTTTTTAAACTTAGCTAGTTCTCTAATATCTTTTGATGAATGTTTAGTAATATATTGAAGCCCAATTTTAATACCTGAAATTTCCTTGTGAATTTTGGAAAGTAAATTTAATATTTCTTTTTGACTTGATACATCACAAGCAACAAAAATCCTTTTTTTATTCATTATTTAATTTTTTAAACAAATCTTTAGCCATTTTGAAGTGAATTGTTTTTTTTTCAGGGGTATTTACTTTTTCTCCTGTTTTTGGGTTTCTTGAAATTCTCGCTTTTTGGGTATTAGAAGAAAAAACCCCAAAGCCTCTTAGTTCAACTCTTTCGTTCCTTTTAATGGATTGCTTAATTTCTTTAAGAATAATGTTGATGAATTTGTCTAAGTCTTTTTTAAGAAAATTGGGATAATTTTTTGAAAGTTGTTTTAAAAGCTTTGATTTTACAATAGCCAATTTATTAATCTTTTTCTTTATCTTTCTTTTTTAAATCCTCAGATAAAGATGAGAATGGTAAATTTTTGCCTGATCCCTCTGCTCCATATTTCTCTAAGGCCTCTTTTTTTTCTATTTCTTCTAAAAGTTTAATACTCAAAATAACTTTTCTCTTATTCATATCAAGCTCTGCAATCGCACAATCAATTCTTTCACCCCCAGTAAATCTAGTTGGCCTTGCATCTGCTGCATTAATTGCAATTTGAGTTTTTTTAATATTGAAATCCATCTCGCAACCCTCTGGTCTTACTATCAACCCTTTATTATCTGTTGATATAATTTTGACAGTTATGGTTTGATTTATTTTTTTATCTTTAAACCAATCGAAAGGATCTTTTAGAGTTTGTCTCAAACCTACTCTAACTTTTTGATCAGAAACTTTAATCTCTAAAATTTTTACTTTAATTTTATCTCCTTTCTTATATTTCGTTAATTCTTCCTCGCCATTATTTAAATAGGTCAGATCGTTACAATGTAAAAATGCATCAACATCCATATCATCAACTCTTAAAAAAAGAGAGTATTCATTTTTGTTTACTACCTCGCCTTCAACTATACTTCCTACAGGATATTTTTTTTCAAATGTTTCAAAAGGATTTTCTTGAGTTAATTTGTGGGAAATAGCTACTCTTCGCTTTTCTTTATCAATTTCTGTAATAACGCAATCTATTTCCTGTCCAACCTTAAACATTTTTTTTGCAGAAACGTTTTTCTTTAGCCAGCTAAGTTCACTGGAGTGAAGTAAAGTAGTTAAGCCTGGCTCTAATTCACAAAAAGCTCCAAAGTCCATAATCTTAACTACTTTTGCTTTATAAATTTTTTTTAGTTCGTAATTTTCAATATGTTCAAAAGGATCTGGGGATAATTGTTTTACAGAACAGCCAACTTGTAATTTTTCTTTATCAACTGAGATAACTTTAAGATCATGTTTCTCACCAATATTAAAAACTTCATCTGGATGATGAACTCTTGAGTATGAAATTTCTTGTAAATGAACTAATACATCAAGTTCACCATTAACATTAAAAAAACATCCAAAAGTGCTATAACCTTTTACTTCAGCACCTTTAATAATATCTCCTACTTTGTATTTTTCGATAATTTTTGCTTTATCCTCTTTTTTATAAGATGAAATTATTTCTCTTCTAGATACGCATGCATTTCCTCTCACTTTATCTAATTTAATTAATGCAAATTTTTGAGGCTCATTCATTAAATGACTGATATCTTTTAAAGGCTTAGAATCAATTTGAGATCCAGGAAGAAACATCAATGAGCCTGTATCTATATGTTCCACAATACATCCTCCTTTACATTTTGATGTAATCTTTCCCATGATAGGTTCATTTTTCTCGTATGCCTCAACAAGCTTATCCCAACCTTTAATTTTCATAGCTTTGCTAGCAGAGACTAATACTTCTCCGTTTTTATCTTCAATTTTTTCAAGTAATACCGATATTGTTTCCCCGACTTTTATTTTATCGGACAGACCCATACTTTTTAATTCATTTATGTCCAAAACAGGTTCGCTTTTTAGACCTTCTACAAATAAAAAAACAAACTTTTCTGTTATTTTATTTATTTTTCCCTCAATAATCTTTCCCTCTTCAATGTTAATTTTAGAAAGTTGACTGTTCAATAGTTTTTCGAACTCTTTAGAGGCAGGTGTAGAAAGACTTTTAAATATTTCCATTAATAAAGTTAAATCCTTTTTGTTTTAAATTAGTAAAACTTGGAACTTTTAATTAAATTTAGCCTTTTAATCAACATCGAATCTCAAATTTTATAACATATTTATAAACATTATATAATTTTGAGCGTTTTTATTGACAAAAAGTGTGTCTTTCTGGATTTTTAGTATATCTGAGCACCTAGTTGCCTAATTTTGTTTAGAAATGAGGGAAAAGATGTATTTATTGATATTTTATCGAATATTTGCCAATTACCCCCAAAAGTTAAAGCGGCTACAACACTTGTCATAAAAACTCTATGATCTTTTAAAAAATTTTTTATTATAATTTTTTTTTTTATTTCTAATTTAGGATTCCCATAAATTTTAATACTGTCTTTTGTTACTTTATTTTTAATTCCTATCTTATCCAAAATTTTTGATCCCCACAAAAGCCTAGGACTCTCTTTTTGGTTAAGTTCAGACAATCTTTTGAAATATGAAACTCCTCTTGCTTTTGCAGCAACCAAGAAGATCAATAAAAACTCATCGATTGCTTCACTATTTAATTTAATTGGACAATTAATTGGTTTAAATTTTTTTGTACTTTTAACATGTAAGTCTGCTATTTTTTCTCCTTTATAAATCCTTTCATTATTGATTTTAATTTTGATACCCATTAATTTTAAAATTTTTAATACACCTGTTCTAGTAGGATTAATATTTACATTTTTAATATTTATTTTTGAATTTTTGGATAGAGCTGTTAAAATAATAAAAAATGCACTAGAACTTATGTCTGAAGGAATTTTGTAATTAATTGGTTTAATTTTCTTGCCTCCACTGATTTTGATATAGTCAAGTTTTTTTTTTTTTATAATTTTTATTGGTAAATTTAGATGTTTAAATAATAGTTCAGTATGATCTCGGGATTTTTTTGCCTTAATCCTTGTGATGCCTTTAGTATTTAATGCTGCTAGCATTATGCTACTTTTACATTGAGCTGAGCCTCTATTTTCGTAAAAAGATATTGGTCTTGGTTTATTTGTGCCATTGATATAAATTGGAAGTTTTCCCGAATTAGTTTTAAATGTTGCTCCGAAGTCAGACAAAGGTTTAGTGACTCTTTGAAAATCTCTTCTAGACAAACTTTTGTCTCCTATAATTTTTATTCTTTTACCTGAGTGAACTAAAAGTCCAATTAAAAGTCTTCCAAGTGTTCCTGAGTTTCCAGCATTCAAAACTAAATTTTTTTTATATTTAAAGTTATTTAGACCATTTCCTGTGATTTCACAAAAATTTTTAAATTGTCTCACTTTTATACCTAGTCTCTTGAGGCATTGTAAAGTATGGATCACATCTTCAGATTTTAAAAGATTTAAAGATTTTGATTTTCCAGACGCTTGGGACGCTAATAAGGCCCAACGAATTGATAAACTTTTATCTCCTTCTATTATTAAGCTTTTATTAAAAGGCTGAATAGTTTTAGAAATTCTTACAAAATTTTTCATTACTTTTTTTTAATTAACTAATTTTAAAAGACTCACCAAAATAAACGTTTTGGGCGTCTATATTTTTAATTAAATTAGTTGGAGTTCCATCAGCAATAACTTTTCCATTATGAATTATTGCAGCTGTATCAACACATGCCAATAAATCTCTGGCCTGGTGATCACATAAAATAACAGATATATTATTAATACTTTGAAGATTAACTATTATTTCTTGAAGAGTTTTTATTGTCATTACATCTAGAGCAGCAAAAGGTTCATCAAGTAAAAGAATCTTTGGATCAGATATTAATGCAATTGCAATAACTAATTTTTTTTTCTGGCCTCCTGATAGAAAATCTGCCTTAATATCTCTTACAGGATCAAGTTCAAATTTTGAGATTAATGAGTCAATTTTTTCTCCCCTATAACTTTGATTTTCTATAGTTATTTCTGCTATAGCTTTTAAATTTTCATAGACTGTTAAGTCATGAAAAAAACCTCCATGCTGTGGTACAAAACCTATCTTGAATTTTAGTGTTCTTTGATAAATTGGATAATCATTCACAATTTCAGTGTTAATTAAAATTTTACCAAAATCAGGTGAAAGCAAACCGGTAATCAGATTAAATATAGTTGATTTACCTACTCCATTAGGTCCTAACAATCCTAATATTTGTCCATTATTTAATCTTAAATTTAAATTATCTAAAATTGTTTTTCTTCCAAATTTAAGAGAAATCTTATCAAGTTTTAAAATTGATCTATTTTCTTTAAATGATTTAATCCTAAATTTTTTAATATTCGACA
Source organism: uncultured Pelagibacteraceae bacterium (assembly GCA_902573705.1). GTDB lineage: Bacteria > Pseudomonadota > Alphaproteobacteria > Pelagibacterales > Pelagibacteraceae > Pelagibacter. The sequence continues at coordinate 22,557 of CACGKR010000007.1, read as the reverse complement.
TATTTTTTTTTATTTAGATAAAACTTCAATTTTTTTATCACTATCTTGCATGAAAATTTCCATATTTTTTGTAATTAAGTTTATTTTGACATTATCAGCATTGATCGTGCCTTGTAATCCTTCGTATACAACATTTTTATATATTTTAATAATATTTTCATTAAAATTTATATCTAATTTTTCTGACAAGAGTACATTACTAAGATAAATTACTTTAACACTATTGAAAAATTCAGTGTTATAATTTGAATTGTTATAAATAGCATTTTTTGAAGTAATAATAAGTGGAATACCCTCTTTATCATTAAATATAGCTGTTACAAATTGCATTTCGACAATTTCAATATCGTCTTCGTATCTCAACTCACTTAATTCAGCATTAATAGTATATTTAGTGTTGTTATCAAAAGTGACACCATATTCAAGATTTTTGATTAAGTTGTTATCACTCTCTAATGTAGTGGAACTCTCTTTTAACTCGATGTTTTCTAAGTCTGAAGTTTTTTTTGTTTTTAAGAAATTAAAGTAAAATAAAATAGATATTAAAATTAATATAAGAAAAATGAATAATTGAATAAACCTTTTCATCAATTATTTTAAATTTTTAATAAGATCATGAATATGTATTACACCAACGGTTTTTCTTTTATTTCCTTTTTTAAAGACACAAACATTTGTAATTTGTTTCTTATTCATTTGCTTCAAAACATCTGTAGCAAGAATATTTTCTTCTACACAAAATGGGTTTTTTGTTATGAAAGATTTAATTTTTAAATTATCAATTTTACGTTTTTTTTGAATTAATCTTTTTAGATCTCCATCTGTAAAGACTCCAGTTGTAAGGCCCTGGTTGTTTATAGCAACAATAAAACCCAGACCTTTTGAATTGAGGGTCTTTAACACTTCTTTCATAACTTGACTTTCATAAACAAACGGTACTTTTTTTTTAACCAACATTAAATCTCCAGCAGTTTTTAATTTTACACTTAAATTTCCTGATGGATGAAATTTTTTAAAATCTAGTTTACCAAATTTCTTTTTCTTCATTAAAGCAATTGAAAGAGCATCACCAAAAGATAATTGAGTAGTAGTGCTTGATGTAGGAACTATACCATCTCCAGACTCTAATACTTCAGGTATAAATAGTTTAATATTTGAGGACTTATATAAATTAGAGTCTTTATTTGATACAATACCAATCAAAAGAATTTTATTTGATTTTGCATATCTGATGATATTTTTTAATTCTACAGTATTTCCAGAATAACTTATTAATATAAGTATATCTTTATTTGTAATTCTTCCCAGGTCTCCATGAGAACAATCAGATGCAGAAATTGGAAAAGAAGGAGTACCCACAGAGGACAATGTAGCTGAAATTTTCGAAGCTATTATTCCACTTTTTCCTACCCCACATATAATGACTTTAGATTTACATTTTAAGATTGCATTGACGGCATCATCAAAAGACTTGTTTATAGAACTTTTAAGTTTTTTTAAAGCCCTAATCTGCAAATCTACTACTTCTTTTCCAATTTCATTTATTTTATTTTTCATTTTTAATGTGACCAAATATCATCTCTGAACAGAGCTAAATCAAGATCAACCCTAGTTCTTAAAAACTTTAAACAATCATTATATAAATTTATTCTATTTTCTCTTATGAGAATTTTGTGAAGCTCCTCATGGATTTTGTGAAGGAAAATAACATCATTTGCACAATACTTCAGTTGTGCTTGTGTCAAGTCACCACCAAAATCAGAACTTTGAGATTGTTTGCTTATATCAATATTAACAAATTCTTTTATAAGTGTTTTTAAAGAATGATTGTCTGAATATGATCTTGCCAGTTTCGAGGCAATTTTAGTATCCAAAACATTTTCAATATCTATTTTTAGATAATGTCTGATATGGGCCATGTCAGCTCTTGCGTAATGAAAAATTTTTTTAATACTTTTGTCACCGAGTAATTTTTTTAAATTAGGAGCATCATAAGTATTTCTATTAAGCTGAACTATATGAGCATCATTATTTCCACTAGAAACTTGAATAAGACAAAGTGGATCTCTACGAACATTTAAACCAAGAAATTCTCCATCAAAACTACATATATTGCCTAAGTTCAAATCTTCTGGTAGATCATTCTTGTGGAGTTTAATATCAATATTCATTTTTAATTATATATATATGAAAGCAAAAAATTGTCTAATTTTTGGTGGGAGTGGTCAAATTGGTAGAAATCTTATTAGAAAGCTTACCAAAAATAACTACAAAGTCACTGTCGTAACAAGGAATATTCACCAAAAAAGTTATATGATTAAAACTCAAGCAAATCCTGGTTATATAGACATAGTTGAGGCGAATATTTTTGATGAGAAAAAAATAAGAAAACTTTTTGAAAATTCAGATATTTGTATAAATTTAATAGGAATTTTATATGAAAAAAAAGGTAGTTCTTTTGAGAATATTCATGCTTTATTCCCATCTATTTTAGCTAAACTTTGTAAAGAATATAAAATAAAACATTTTATACATTTATCAGCTTTAGGAATTAATGAAGCAATTGACTCTGACTATGCGAAAAGCAAAATAAAAGGTGAAGTAAATATCATTAAAAATTTTCCTTTATCGACAATATTAAGACCATCAGTGGTATATTCTGTTGATGATAATTTTACGACTACTTTTATGACACTACTAAGCAGACTTCCATTATTTCCGATTTATTACTCAGGTAAAACAAAATTTATGCCCATCCATTGTTCTGATTTGACTGACATAATTTATGATGTGATTTCTAAAAACATTTCTTCTAAAATCGTGGAATGTGTTGGTCCAAAAATAATTACTTTTAAGGAGATTATTGAAATTTTATTGATATTAATAAATAAAAAAAGAATTCTTTTACCGTTGCCCTTCTCAATCGCAAATTTGTCAGCAAAATTTTTTCAATTATTTCCAAAACCCTTACTTACTCAAGATCAATTAAGGCTACTTAAATATGATAATATCATATCTGGAAAATATAAAACTAATTCAGATTTAGGTATCCCTAGCCTTAGAAATTTTGAAGATGAAGTAAAAAAATATTGCTATATGTGGAAAGAGGGTGGCCAATTTTCTACAGAAAAATATAAATTAGATGAAGATAGTAAAAACTAGCTCTGTTAAGCAGTTTGAGTTTTCTTTTCAATAAATTCTGGAATTTCTTCTTTATTTGAAACATCTTCTTTCTTATTTTTTGGTTGATAAGCATAAAGTAGATGTAATTTACAATAAGAAAAATCTTTCAATGATGATCTTCCACAAAAATAAAATGACTTTTCATCTGGATGACCTATAGGCCATTTACACGATTCCTCTGTTAATTCTTCCAGTTGTTTAGGATTTTCTGGTTCAAAGTCTTTTTCAATGATCAAGGATTTGAACCGGCTTCTTCTTCCTCTTTTTAATTTTTTATTCTTATTCTCAAATGTATTTTCAAAACTTTGATTGGATGTTGCCGTTCTTGTTTTAATTTTTGCGGATAAATTAAGTCTATGGGCTTTACCTATAACTGCATTCCTGCTTATACCGCCTATTATTTCGGCAATTTGGCTAGCTGTATTGCCTTTTCCCCAAAGCTCTTTAAGTTTGTTAACTTTTTCATCAGTCCAACTCATAAGTTCTATATAATGTGTTTAAATATTTACTATACACAATATAATGTTATTAAATAAAAATAAACAAGGAAAATTTGAGGTTTATTAACAATAATTTGATCTATTTTATAAACTTTACATTCAATCGCCACTTGTATCTATCTATTTTAATTTATAGAAGATTTTGAAGATGATTAAAAAAATGAGTTTTTTAGCAAAAAATTATAATAGAAGAAATATTTCTTTCACTAAAGGTAAGGGAAGTTATCTCTATTCATCAAAAGGAAAAAAGTATTTGGATTTTGTTCAAGGGATAGCAGTAAATTCATTAGGTCATGCTCATCCAAAATTAATCAAGGTTATTAATAATCAAACTAAAAAACTTTGGCACGTTTCAAATTCATTTGTTATACCTGAGGGAGAATTATTAGCAAAAAAACTAGCTAAAAAGACATTTGCTGACTATGTTATGTTTCAAAATAGTGGAGCTGAAGCAACAGAAGCAGCAATTAAAGTTGCAAGAAGATATTTTTATTCTATTGGAAAACCTAAAAAGAACAGAATCTTATGTATAAAAAACTCTTTTCATGGAAGAACGATAGCAGCAATTTTTGCGAGTGGATCAAAAAAAATGACAGAGGGGTTTGGCCCAAAAATAAATGGGTTCGATCATTTTAAATTCGGAGATCACTATTCATTAAAAAAGAAAATAGGTAAAAATACTGCTGCAATTATGGTAGAACCTATAATGGGTGAGGGTGGTATAAAAGTAATACCAGATTGGTGTTTAAGAGAACTAAGAAAATTATGTGATAAAAAAAAGATTTTATTAATTTTAGATGAAGTACAGTGTGGGATTTCTCGATCTGGTGATTTTTTTGCTTATGAAAAAGCAAAAGTAAAACCTGATATTGTACCAATAGCTAAAGGAATAGGTGGTGGATTTCCAATTGGCGCAGTTTTAATGAACAAAAAGGTTGCCAAAAGCATGATACCTGGAACCCACGGCTCTACTTTTGGAGGAAATCCTCTAGCTATGGCAGTTGGTAATAAAGTTATGGATATAGTTTCAAGTAAAAAATTTTTGAATAATGTAAAAAAACTATCAAAATATTTTCTTTCAAATTTGAATAATCTTAAAAATAGATATCCAAATATCATCAAGGAAGTAAGAGGAAGAGGTTTATTAATAGGATTACAATTACATAATGATCAATCAAAGTTTATAAAAAAATTAACGGAAAATAAATTTCTGACTATACGTGCAGCCGAAAATGTTGTTCGGCTTTTACCCCCTTTAAATGTTAAAAAAAATGAGTTAGATCAAGCTTTAAAGATCATAAATAAAGTTTGTGCAGAGCATTAATAATATGAAACACTTTATAAATTTAAAAGATATTGCAGTCAAAGATCTAAGAAAAATTTTAGTCGATGCAAAAAAAAGAAAAGCCGACAGACAAAATTTAAATCATTTGCAAACTGACAAAGGAGCACCTTTAAAAGGAAAATTATTAATCCAAATGTTTGAAAAATCTAGTTTAAGAACTAGATTGAGTTTTTATCTAGCAATCAAACAACTCGGTGGGGGGACATTAACATTAAGATCTAATGAGCTACATCTTGGTGAGGGTGGAGAGTCTATTGCAGATACAGCTAAGATACTTTCAACATACGGAGATGGATTTATGTTAAGAACTGATAGTGATCTGAAAATCGAGAATTTTAAAAAATATATGACAATACCAATAATAAATGGATTAAGTCCATTATCACACCCAACTCAAATTTTATCAGATATATATACAGTAGAGGAAATTAAGAAGAAGCCTATCTCAAAACTTAATATAGCTTGGATTGGTGACTCAAATAATGTTTTAAATAGTTTGATTTCTGCATCAGTAAAATTTAATTTTAAATTAAGTATTGGATGTCCAAAAAACTACCAACCTAATAAATCTTTATTAGCTTGGGCAGAAAAAACTAATAAAAAGATTTATGTATATCATGATACTAAAAAAGCTGTTTTTAATGCTGATGTAATATTTTCAGATAAGGTAATTTCTTTAAATGATAAAGTTAATAAAAAAAAGAAATTGAGTGATTTTAAAAAATTTAGAATTACTCAAAAACTTTTAAGCTATGCTAAGAAAGACTGCTCGTTTCTACATTGTTTACCAAGAGGAAATGAAGTGGATGAAATGGTTTTTTTTAGCAAAAAATCTAAAGTCTGGCAGCAGGCACTTAATAGAATTCATGTACAAAAAAGTATCTTGCTGTACTGTTTTGGAAAGTTACGGTAGTTGTTTTGGACTATCTGAATTTTGATTTAAGTATTTAATTACTGATGCTCTATCTTTTTCTTTTCTAAGTCCGGCAAATGCCATTTTAGTTCCTTTAATCCATTTAGATGGTTTTAATAAGTAACCATTTAGCTCCTCAAAGGTCCATGACTTGTCATAATTTAAAAAAGCTTTCGAATATTTGTAATCACTAATTGCTCCAACTTTTCTTCCAACTACATTATACAGCGCAGGACCAATATTATTTTTACCATCTTTTTTTATCGAATGACATGCAGCACATTTTTTAAAAATTTTTTCACCGCTGGCCACATCACCCATGCTCATGAGTGCAGCAATATCAACTTTTGCTTCAACCACCTCAGCAGTTAGAGTTGAGGTGCTAATAACTTGATCTAACTCAACCTTATATCCTGGTGTTTCTGGTTTCTCTACATGAAAAACAATATCAGAAATCTTACCTATTCCTATAATCAATAAAGCTACCATCAAAATTGCAGCAACTATTTTATTTATTTCAAAAGAATCCATTTTATAAAAACTTAATTTGCACGTATAACATTATAAATATAAAATTGCTTATATTTAAATGTACAATTTTGCCTCTATTTGTATTCATTATATAATTTAGAAAACAATGAAAACATTAATTTTAATTCCATCAAGGCTCTCGGCGACTAGGCTCCCTGGAAAGCCTTTGCTTAAAATCAATGGTTTATCAATTATATCGCACGTTGTTCGTAAAGCAAAAGAAGCTGATATTGGAGAAGTGATTGTTGCAGCAGAAGATCAAGAAATTTTTGATGATGTTCAAAATAATGGTGGTAAAGCGATTTTAACCAGCGATGAACATAAAACTGGTACAGATAGAATTTATGAGGCTTTTGAGAAATTAAAATTAAAAGACATAGATTTAGTTATGAATTTACAAGGAGATGAACCGTTGATGAATATTGATGATATTAAAAATTTGAATAATCAGATGATAAAAAATAAATCTGAATTTGGTACACTGGGATCAATTATCACTGATAAAAATTTTCATACAAATAAAAGCGTAGTAAAGGTAAAAACTAAACAAAAACTATTTGATACGTCATTTCCAGAGGCTTTAGATTTTACGAGAGATACTAATGAAAAAGCTAGCAATATTTATCATCATTTAGGAATTTATTGTTATCAAACTCAGATACTTAAAAAATTTGTTTCTTTTAAACAATCATATAATGAGAAAGAAAGAAGTCTTGAGCAAATTAGAGCCCTAGACAATGGTATAAAGATAAATGTGGCTCTTGCAAAATCTTCACCTATAGGAGTAGATACTGAAGAGGATTTTATGGCTTTAAAAAAAATAATGGAATATAAGTCCGAATGAAAAAAATTTATTTTCAAGGAACCTTTGGGGCATATTCTCATCTTGCAGCTTTATCAATTGAGCCAAAAGCTAAAATTATACCATGTAAAACCTTTGATGAATGTTTTTTGAAAGCAACAAAGGATCCTAGTTCAAAAATGATTATTCCTGAGTCAAATAGAATTACAGGTAATATAGGTATTGAGTATCTTATTTTCGAATATAGGTTAAATATTTATTCTGAGTATTTTCAAAAAATTGAGCATAACTTACTTGGAATTCCAGGCACTGATATATCGGAAATAAAAGATGTTTATTCACATGGTCAAGCATTATCTCAATGCTCTAAATTTATAAAGTCTCATAATTTAATTGAACATGTTAGAGCTGATACAGCTGGATCTGCAGAAATGATTTCAAAAAATAATGATAAACAAAAAGCAGCCATTGCCTCATCTTTAAGCGCAAAAACTTACGGTCTTGAAATTTTAAAAAAAAATATTGAAAATGAAAAGGGAAATCTCACTAGGTTTTTAGTTATGGGAAAAAATATTTCTCAACCAGATTTTGGTAAAAAAAATTATATCACTTCTTTCTTATTCAAATTGAAAAGTAAACCAGCTGCTCTATATCAATCATTAGGTGGATTTGCGATCAATGGTGTAAATTTAACAAAATTACAAAGTTACCCAGAAAAAAATACATTTGATTCTTACTTTTTTTTATGTGATCTGGATGGACACATAGAGGATACAAGAGTTCAAAAATCTTTAGAAGAATTGGGATTACATTGTCAAGATTTTCACGTTCTAGGTGTTTTCGAAGCCGACAAAATAAGAGAAAAATAATTTTTAATCTTTTCTTGTAGATTAGAAATTATTACTGCTATAATAGTAATGGAGGCTAGAGGTGGGTGCTGCTTGAACCCGACCAGATCTTAACGGAAGCAGTCGTAAAGACAGTTATTCAGGTTCTAGTCTCCTAAAAATTATGACAAATAAAAATACCAAAGTATTAGCATTAAAATATAGACCTCAGACATTTACCGATCTTATTGGTCAAGAGGTTGTGGCTGAAACAATAGTAAATTCTATCAAAGCTAACAAAGTTCCCAATGCTTATTTATTTACCGGAATTCGTGGAGTTGGAAAAACGACAATTGCCAGAATTGTAGCAAAGTTACTTAATTGCCAGAATGGAATTGAGAATGAATGTAAAAAAAAATGTGATAACTGTGATGCCATCACTAACTCTAGTCATATTGATGTTCTGGAGATGGATGCAGCAAGTAAAACAGGAGTAGATGACGTTAGAGATTTGATTGAATTTTCAAGGTACGGGCCGACCTCATCAAAATATAAAATTTTTATAATTGATGAAGTTCATATGTTGAGTAAACAAGCATTTAATGCATTATTAAAAACATTAGAAGAGCCACCAGAGTATCTTAAATTTATATTTGCAACCACTGAAATAAAAAAAATTCCAATCACAGTTGTTTCTAGATGTCAGAGGTTTGATTTATCAAGAATAAAATCATCTGAATTATTTACTTTTATAAAGAATATTAAAGATCAAGAAAAAGGAAATGTTTCAGATGATGCTTTAAAGTTAATTGTAAAAATATCAGAAGGTTCAGTAAGAGATGCATTATCATTGTTAGATAGAGGTTTGTTGACTTTAGAAAAAGATAAAGAACTTAATTTAATTGAGGCTCTAAAAATTTTTGGATATTTTGATAAATCACAATTGATTAATCTTTTTGAATTAATTTTAGAAGGTAAAGAAAATGAAGTTATTAAAATTTATAGAAAGATTTATGATCAAGGAGTGGAGCCAAAAGTTTTTATAAATGATTTTTTAGAAATGGTTTATTATTTTAAAAATATTAATTCATTAACTTTGGAAAGCACCAACTTTTCTTTGAATGATGAAGAATTTAATAAAATAAAAGAAATTTCAGATAAAATAGATAGTAAGGTTTTGATATTATTTTGGCAGTTTACTTTAAGAACCATTGAGGAATTAGAAATTGTTTCCAATCAAAACCTATCGATTGAAATGTTTTTACTGAGGCTAATGTATTTAAGTTCGTCAAAATCTAATAAAGAAAATTTAAAAAAAAAAGATCTACCAAAGTCACATCAGAATGATTTGATTAATGATCTGAAAATTGAGCCAATTAATCAAATTAAAAATGTATCTCAAGAAAAAAAAGTTAAGTCAGAAATTCAAGATGATGTTAAAGCCCAAAAAGAAATCGTAATTAATTCATTTGACGATCTCTTACTTATTTGTTCAAAAAAAAAAGAAATGAAACTAAAATATGAACTGGAAAAAAATGTAAATCTTGTAAGTTTTGAAAGAAATAGAATTGAAATTTCATTTAATGACAATTTAGATAAAAATTTTGTTAAAGATTTATCTTTAAAACTTTTTGAATGGACAGATCAAAGATGGATAATTACTTTTAGTAAAACAAAAGGTGAAATATCAATTAAGGAAAAAGAAATGAATAAAAAAATTTCATCAATTGAAAAAGCCAAAAATACAAAACTATATAAAAGTGTTTTAGAAAAATTTCCAGATGCAAATTTAATAGATGTGATCTCAAAAGAAAAAACTGAGGATTAAATGACAGACTTTAAAAAAATATTAGATAAAGCAAAAGAACTTGAAAAAAAAATGAAAGAAAGCCAAGAAAATATTAAAAGGATTAGAGCCGAGGGCATTTCTGGCTCGAATTCAATAAAGATTATTCTAGATGGGGAAGGAGAAATGCAAAAAATTGAAATTTCGGAAGAAATTTTGAAAGAAAATAAATCAATCGTTGAAGATTTAATAATTGCTGCTCACAATAATGCAAAAGCCCAACTTAAGAGTAAAACCTCAGAAGAAATTTCTAAAACAACAGGTGGATTTGGAATTCCAGGATTTAAGTGGCCACTTTAAAAAATGAACAATATTACTGAGATAGATGATTTAATTAAACTTATTTCAAAATTACCTGGATTAGGTCCAAAATCAGCTAAAAGAATTGTATTAAAATTAATCAATAACAGAGAAGAAATTGTTAAACCTTTAACTAAAGCTCTGGCAGAGGTGTACAAAAATATTTCAAGATGTAAAATTTGTGGAACGCTAAAGCCATCTTATATTGAGTGTAATTTTGATAATTGTAAAATAGTTGAAAAAAAATATGATAAAATTTGTGTAGTTGAGAATCTGTCTGATCAATGGAGTATTGAAAGTTCAAGTATATATAATGGATATTTTCATATATTAGGAGGAACAATCTCATCTCATGGACAAAAAAAAGAAGATTTATTGATAAACTCTCTAATTGAAAGAGTAAGAAAAAAAAAAATTGAAGAAGTGATTTTAGCGACAAGTGCAACTGTTGAGGGTCAAACAACAGCCTACTACATTAAAGATAGTTTAAAAAATTTTGATGTAAAAGTTACAAAGTTAGCTCAAGGTCTTCCAGTTGGAGGCGAGATTGAAAATTTAGATGATGGCACTTTGTTTTCTGCTTTCAAAAATAGATCAAAATTAAATTCTAATTCTGATTAATTTTTTTTTTTAATCTATTATAATGTAAAAGAGGTTCAGTGTACCCAGACGGTTGGTCTTTCCCCTTAAAAATCAAATCACATGCTGTTTTAAATGCTTGTGATCTTTCAAAGTCATCACTCATTTTAACATAGTTCTTATCACCTTCATTTTGTTGATCCACAACTTTTGCCATTTGTTTCATAATTTCGATTACTTGTAATTTTGTTGTTATTCCATGATGTATCCAATTGGCGATATGTTGAGAGGAAATTCTTAGTGTTGCTCTATCTTCCATTAGGCCAACATTATTAATATCAGGAACTTTTGAACACCCGACCCCTTGATCAATCCATCTAACTACATATCCTAAAAGTGTTTGAGCAGAGTTTGATATTTCGGAGTTTATTTCATCGACTGACCAATTAGGTCTATTTGCTATTGGTATAGTTAAAAGATTATCGAGTTTAGCTTTATCACGTTTTAAAATACTTTTTTGTTCATCAAAAATATTTATTTGATGATAGTGTAAAGCATGTAATGAAGCTGCTGTAGGAGATGGTACCCAAGCACAATTAGCTCCAGCTTTTAAATGATTAACTTTTTCTTCCATCATTTCTTTCATTTTATCTGGCATGGCCCACATCCCTTTTCCTATTTGCGCTTTACCAGAAAAACCACATCTTAATCCTATATCCACATTATTATTCTCATATGCAGTAATCCATTTTGATGATTTCATGTCTCCTTTTTTAATCATAGGCCCTGCTTCCATCGATGTATGCATTTCATCGCCGGTTCTGTCTAAAAAACCTGTATTAATAAAAAAAACTCTATTCTTTAATGTCCTTATACATTCTTTGAGGTTTGCTGAAGTTCTTCTTTCTTCATCCATAATTCCAATTTTACAAGTAAATCTTTTTAATCCCAACGAATCCTCAACTTTAGAAAAAATCAAATTTGTAAAATCTGTCTCCTCAGGTCCATGCATTTTTGGCTTAACGATATAAATTGAACCTTTTCTAGAATTTCTATTTTTTTTTAAGTCATGCATTGCAGCAGTTGTTGTTATGAATGCATCCATTATACCCTCAGGAATTTCACTACCATCTTTTAAAATTATAGAGGGATTTGTCATTAGATGACCTACATTTCTAATAAGGAGCAAACTTCTACCATGAAGTTTCAATTTTTCTCCCTCTCTTGAAATGTAACTTCTATCAGGGTTCAATTTTCTTTCTAAGTTTTTACCATTTTTTTCAAACTGAACTTTTAAATTACCCTTCATTAATCCAAGCCAGTTTCTATAGCATACGACTTTATCTTCAGCATCAACCGCAGCAACACTATCCTCATTATCACAAATAGTTGATACAGCAGATTCAGCTATTACGTCGCTTATCCCTGCAATATCATGAGCAGCACTAAAAGCTCTGGGGTTAATAATAATTTCGAAATGAAGATTATTATTCTTAAGAATTATAGCATTAGGTTTACTTGCATCTCCACGGTAACCTATAAACTTATCTTTATATTTTAAGTTATATTGGTAGTCATCTTTAAGAATAATTAAATCTTTATTCTCAATTTTTAAACCAGCAATATTCTTCCAACTGGTTCCGTCAATGGGAATAAATTTATCAAAAAATTCTCTTACAAATTTTATTACTTCTTGTCCCCTAAGAGGATCATATCTTTCACTACCACCTTCATCTGACTCAATTATATTAGTTCCGTATAAACTGTCATACAAGCTTACCCATCTTGCATTGGCGGCATTTAGAGTATATCTTGCGTTCATTATCGGGACAACTAATTGTGGTCCAGCAATTTGACTAATTTCATCGTCTACATTATTAGTTTCTATTTTAAAGTCTGAACCTTCATCCTTTAAATAACCAATTTCTTTTAAAAATTTTTTATAATCTTTTAAATTAATTTCATTCCCCTTATTTGTAATATGCCAATCATCAATCTTTTTTTGTAAACTTTCTCTCACTTTAATTAAATTTTTATTAATGGGTGCTAATTCGTGAACTATTTTATCAAATTTAATCCAGAATTCTTTGGATTCTATCTCAATATCTTTTAGTAATTCATTATTTACAAATAATAATAATTCTTCAGAAACTTTTAAGTTATTAACGCTTTGATAATTAGTTGGCATTAGTATATTTTTAAAACCCTAATAAAATTAAGTCAAATAATTTATGTAAACATTGACATTTTGTTGTCATTTTTCATACATATGTAATAATTAGATCTAATATGAAAAACTATCTTAATTTTGAAACAGATATCAAAGATTTAGAAAATGAAATTGAAAAGTTAAAAGATCCATATAATCAAAGTGGACTTTCAGAAGTAGATACACAAAGAATTTCTAAAGCACAAAAGGAGCTAGATGAAAAATTAAATTCAATTTACTTAAATCTAGATCCTTGGCAAACAACTATGGTTGCTAGACATGAGGACAGACCTAAATCAAAGTTTTTTATAGATAATTTATTTGAGGATTTTATTTTACTCTCAGGAGACAGAAATTATGGAGAAGATAAGTCAGTTTTAACTGGGTTTGGCAAATTTAAAGGACAATCAGTTTTAATAATTGGCCAGGAAAAGGGTGAAGATCTGGATTCGCGGATTGAAAGAAATTTTGGAATGATGAGACCAGAAGGATATAGAAAAACAATACGCCTTATGAAGTTAGCTGATAAATTTAAAATACCAGTTATATCTTTTATAGACACACCTGGAGCCTACCCGGGTGTTGGTGCCGAAGAAAGAGGTCAAGCAGAGGCGATTGCAAAATCTATTGAATGTTGTATGAAATTAAAAGTTCCTACAATATCAATTATTATAGGTGAGGGCGGATCAGGAGGAGCGATTGCTCTAGCCTCATCAAACAAAGTTGTTATGTTGGAAAATGCAATTTATTCAGTGATATCACCAGAGGGGTGTGCAACTATTTTATGGAGGGATCCAAAAAAAATGCTTGATGCTGCTAAAGCTATGAAACTTACTTCAAAAGATTTGTTAGAACTTGAAATAATTGATGAAATAATTTCGGAACCAGCCGGTGGGGCTCACAGAGATAAAGAATTAATGCTTCAGAATGTTAGGGCTTCCATATCTAAAAATTTGGACATCTATAATCAAATGACACCTCAAGAAGTTTTTGAAAATAGAAAGAATAAATTTTTAAGAATTGGACGAAATAAAGGCTTTATAAGTAATTTAGATCAAATAAGTTCATTACAACCTCAAACAAATAATTTTAATCAAATTCCAAAATCTAAAAAAATATTAATTTTTGGCATATCTTTTATAACAGTTATTTTGATATCTTTATTTATTTTTTTATAACGCACCGCAACAATTTTTAAATTTCTTTCCAGTCGCCTCACATCTATCGTTTCGAGAAATCTTCTGATCTTTTTTTAATAATAAAAGACATTTAGGGTTATTCATAATTTTTGAATTTTTTTCTTTAAAACTTTCATCTTGAATTTTTTCAATAACTTTAAGATTCATTAGAATCGTTATAAAATCAAGTTTCAATTTATCTAATAAATTTTCAAATAAATTAAAAGCTTCCTTCTTATATTCAATTAAAGGGTCTCTTTGTCCATATGATCTTAAACCTATAACTTGTCTTAGTTGTTCTAAATATTGAATATGTGATTTCCAATTAATATCAATTGATTGTAAAAACACTCTTTTTTCAATTTCTTTGGACTGCTCTTCTCCTATAAATTTAATTCTTTCCTCGCGAGACTCTTTGAATTTTTTTGTTATATTTTCTTTAAAATCATGATCATTAGCTGAAATAAAATTCTTAAATTCGTCTTCATTAAAATTTTTTCCCAAGATAGATCTTAGTTTATTGTCAAATTCACTACTCTTTGGACTTGATAGCTTCTGAGTTTTAAGATGAATTAAATTTTGTAAAATCTCTTCTAAAAATTGTTCAGAATACTCAAAAATTTGATTACTATTCATTGCATCTTTTCTCTGTGAAAAAATCACATGTCTTTGATCATTAAGAACATTGTCAAATTTAATCAAAGTTTTTCTAATATCGAAGTTTCTTGCTTCAACTTTTTGTTGAGCTCTCTCTAAAGCTTTATTAATCCATGGGTGGTCAATACTTTCTCCATCTTTTAGACCTAATTTTTCTAATATGTTATTCATCGACTCTGATCCAAAAATTCTCATTAAATCATCTTCAAGACTTACATAAAAAACCGAATGACCTTCATCACCTTGACGACCAGATCTTCCTCTTGCTTGATTATCGACTCTTCTTGACTCCATTCTTTCTGTTCCAATGACAAATAATCCACCAATAGTCTTAATTTTTTCTTTATTTTCTCTAAGTTTGTCATCTTCTATAGAACCTTTTTTACCACCAAGCTGTATATCAACACCTCTTCCAGAAATACTAGTAGTGATTATTACAGATCCCTCTGTTCCAGCATTGGCAATAATTTCGGCCTCATTTTTATGATTTTTGGCGTTTAAGACAACATGTTTAATATTCTCTTTTTTTAATAGAGCAGAATAGACTTCTGATTTGTTAATACTAGAAGTAAAAATTAAAAGAGGCTGTCCAGTTTTATGGCTTTCACTTATTTTTTTTATAATGGCATCATTTTTTTCTTTTTCAGTTCGAAATATCTGATCATTTAAATCTTTTCTTATCATTTTTTTATTAGTTGGGATTACAATTACTGGTAAATTATAAATTTCAAAAAATTCTGCTGCTTCTGTAATTGCAGTACCAGTACATCCAGAGATTTTTTTGTATAATTTAAAATAATTTTGATAAGTAATTGATGCTAATGTCTGATTTTCAGCTTGAATGTCAATTTTTTCTTTAGCTTCCAGCGCTTGATGTAATCCATCACCGAACCGTCTGCCTTCAAGAATTCTACCTGTTAATTCGTCAATTATTTTTAAAGAATTATTTTGAACAATGTAATCCTTACCTTTTACAAATAAATGATTGGCTCGCAAAGCTTGATTTACATGATGAACTAAATTTAAATTTTCTGGATCATAAAAATTGTTATTTTTTAAAATCCCTGCAGTAGAAAAAATTCTTTCAATGTTATTTATACCTTCATTTGTTAAGAGAATATTTTTATCTTTTTCGTCAATCTCATAATCTTTTTTATCTAATTTTTTGACTAATTTATCGATAGATAAATATTGATTTGTTTTGTCTTCAGCAGCACCTGATATTACTAAAGGTGTTCTTGCTTCATCTATTAAACATGAATCTATTTCATCAACGATTGAAAAAAAATGTTCTCTTTGAACCATTTCATTTTGAGAAAATTTCATATTATCTCTTAGATAATCAAATCCAAGTTCACTATTTGTTGCGTATGTAACATCACAATTATAGTTATTCCTTCTTTCAATATCATTTTGTTCATTATTAATGAAACCCGAACTAAGACCCAAAAAATTATAAATTTCTCCCATTTCTTGAGAATCCCTTTTTGCTAAATAGTCGTTGACTGTTACAATATGAACTCCTTTTTCGTTGAGTGCATTAAGATAAGCTGCAAGTGTAATCGTTAATGTTTTTCCCTCACCTGTTTTCATTTCAGCAATTTTCGCCTGATGAAGAACTATCCCCCCAATTATTTGCACATCAAAGTGTCTTTCATTTCGCTTTCTTCTAGAAGCTTCCCTGACAAGTGCAAAGGCTTCAGGCAGTATTTCATCTAAAGTTTCTCCATTTTTAATTCTTTTTTTAAATTGGTCCGTCTTTTCTGGAAAATCTTCGTCTTTTAAATCTTTAACAGTCTCTTCTAAAGAGTTAATTTTTGTAACAATTTTAGATATTTTATCAAGTTCTCTTTGATTACTAGATTTTATGATTTTTGAGAAAAAGCTTAAAGGATTTAGCATTAATTTTTAATTTATTATTTACTTATATCCTTTAATATAATTATTAAATAAATATTTTAAATACTATGGGTATTAATTTAAGCAATTTTTTATCTTCTAAATCAAAAAATAAGAGAATGAAGGAATTTCAAGATTTAGATCATATAAATGGAGTGTCGATTTCAACTGTTAGTGCAAATTTATATAAAGATCCAAGAGACGATTTGGTTATGTTTTATTTTAGAGAGGGTGCTAATTATGCCTCAGTATATACACAGTCAAAAATTATTTCCGAAAATATTAAATGGAATCTAAGTACTAAAGTAAAAAAAGTATTTTCACTCTTGGTAAATACGAGAAATGCAAATTGTTTTACAGGAAAGCAAGGATTGAAAAGTTTAGAGAAAATTGCAGAATTAATCTCTGATCAACTCTCAACCAAACAAAAACAAGATGAGGATAAACCTAAAAAAATTAAATCAAAAGAAATTATTTTTGGATGTACAGGCACGATAGGTGAAACTTTTCCTGAAGAAAAAATCAAGATAAAAATTCCAGATTTAATAGGTAAAATTAAGTATACACAGAATAAATATATTTGGATGAAGGCAGCGCTTGGAATTATGACCACAGATACTCAGCCCAAAATGGCAATGGAAGAATGCTCAATTGGCAATAGTAAAATTAAAATATTTGGTGTTGCTAAAGGGTCGGGTATGATTCAGCCTAATATGGCCACTACCCTTTGCTATCTATTTACTGACGCCGATATTACAAATATTATTTTGAAAAAATTGCTAAAAAAGAATATAGCATCAACATTTAATGCGATTAGTTGTGATAGCGATACAAGTACAAATGATATGGTCTCAATATTTTCCACTGGTAAAGCCAAACACTCAAAAATTAATAATATTAATGATGTAAAAATTAGAGATTTTGATAGTGCATTGAATAAAGTATTACTTAATTTAGCAAAAAGAGTTGTAGCTGATGGCGAAGGTGCATCTAAATTTATTACAATTAACTTACATAATTGCAAAAATGAAAATGACGCAAAAAAAATTGCTTTTTCAATAGCAAACTCTCCATTAATTAAAACTGCTATTGCTGGGGAAGATCCGAATTGGGGAAGAATAATAATGGCAATAGGTAAAGCCAATGTTCCAATTAATATAGAAAAATTATCAATTAAATTTGGAGAAATAACTATTATTCAAAATGGAAAACTAAGTATTAATTATGATGAAGAAGTTACTTCAAATTATATGAAAAGGGATAATATAGATATAACAGTGAATATTTCAAAAGGTTCAAAAAATTTTACTGCTTATACAATGGATCTTACAAAAAAATATGTAGAAATAAATGCAGACTATAGGAGCTAACAAATATTGAATTTTAAGAAATAATTATTAAATATTCAGCATGATAAAGTATAGATTAATTTGTAAAGATTGTAGCTCAAAATTTGATAGCTGGTTTGCTTCATCAAAAGAATTTGAAAGATTAAAGAAAAAAAATTTTTTGAACTGTCACTTATGCAATTCTAAAAAAATTGAAAAAACATTAATGGCACCAAAGCTAATTAGTAATGTAAATGAGGAAAATTTTGAGAAAAAAGATATTAAAGTAGAAGAAATTAACAAAAAAATTAAAGAGTATCAAAAATTCATAAAAAAAAATTTTGAATATGTAGGTAAAAATTTTGCTTATGAAGCAAGATCTATTCATTACAGCAATAAGAAAAAAGATAAAGGAATTTTTGGTACAGCAACAAATGATGAGATTAAAGAACTAAAGGATGAAGGTATAAATGCAGAAACTATTCCTTGGATAGAAGATAAAAATAATTAGTTTTTTATAAATTTTCCTATGTAATTAATTGATTTATCTGAACTTAATTTCCACTCATCTTTAATAATATTAAACTTCATACCATCCAAAGAATCTAAACTAAAATTATATTTTTTTAATAATTTAATTAGATCTTCAGGTTTTACAAATTTTTCCCACTCGTGAGTGCCAATAGGAAGCCAACGTAAAACATACTCAGCACCTATAATTGCAAATAAATATGATTTTAAAGTTTTATTTAAAGTGGCAACAAACATTATGCCGTTTTTCTTTAAAAGTTTTGAACAAGACTCTAAAAAAATTTTTACATCTTCAACATGTTCAATGATTTCCATATTAAGTATTACATCAAATTTAATTTTAGTATTTAGATTTTCTGGAGAGGAACAAATATACTTAATATCTAAATTATTTTTTTTGGCGTGTAATTTTGCAACATTAATGTTTTTATTTGATGCGTCTATTCCAATAACTTCGGCACCCAATCTACTCATCGGTTCTGACAAAAGTCCACCACCGCAACCAATATCCAAGATTTTTACTTTTTTTAGTGGTTTATTACCTGATGTATCAAGTTTAAATGAGCTAATTATATTATTTTTGATATAGGAAATTCTAATTGGGTTAAATTTATGAAGTGGCTTGAATTTTCCTGTAGGATCCCACCATTCTTCAGCCATTTTAGAAAATTTTTCTATTTCTTTTTTATTTATTGTGTTAGTTTTCATTAATTAGTTGATTTTATATTCAACATGAATTTTATCAATATATTTTAATTTAGAGATTAATTTAGCATGAAAATTGTAGTTTTAAAATTTGGTGGAACATCAGTCGGAACAATTAAAAAAATTAAAAAAATAGTCAAGATAATAGGTGATTATAGAAAAAAAAATTACAGAGTAATTGTTGTCTCATCTGCAATGAGCGGTGTGACAAATGAGTTGATTAAAAAATCTAAAGAGTTGAGTGAAAATTTTGCAGACACAGAGTATGATGTATTAGTCTCAACTGGAGAGCAAATAGCTTGTTCACTAATTGCAGGAAGATTAATACACGAAGGTTATGAATCAAGATCTTGGCTAGCTTGGCAAATACCAATAATTACAAAGGGTTTAAATAAAAACTCAAGAATTAGTCATATCAATAAAAATAAAGTTTTAAGATATCTCAAAATTGGTGGCATACCAATTATAACTGGTTTTCAGGGAATAAATAATGAAGAAAGAATTACCACAATTGGAAGAGGTGGATCAGATGCGAGCGCGATAATGCTTGCAAAATTTTTTAAAGCTGAACGATGTGTAATTTATACTGATGTTGAAGGAGTGTACACAACAGATCCAAATAAATTAAATAAAGCTAAAAAAATTAAAGTTATCTCATATGAAGAAATGTTGGAGATGGCATCCTTAGGAGCTAAAGTTATGCAACCAGTTTCAATTCAAGATGCTCGATTAAATAGAGTCGATATTGAAGTGAAATCCTCATTTATTAAAAAATCAGGAACGTTAATTACAAAAAAATCAAATATTACAAATAATAAAATTATCACTGGAATTTCTTTCACTCATAATGATTCCAAAGTGACTTTAGTTGGCGTTAAGGATAAGCCAGGTGTAGCAGCATCAATTTTCAAGCCATTATCTAAAAATTTAGTAAATGTTGATATGGTTGTTCAAAATATCTCTGCTAATGGAAAGGAAACAGATTTAACATTTACAATTAAAACTGATGATTTATTGAAGACAAAAAAGATTATAAGAAATAATCAAAATATTAATTTTAGAAAATTATTATTTGAAAAAGATGTTTGTAAAATTTCTGTTATTGGGGTAGGAATGATTTCAACGCCAGGTGTAACTTTTAGAATGTTTCAAGCTTTAGCAAACAGGAATATAAATATAATGGTGATATCAACATCAGAAATTAAAATTTCAGTATTAATCAATAAAAAAAATACTAAAAAAGCTTTAATGGCATTACATAAGGAATTTAAACTAGATAAATAAAAAATGAGCATAAGACCATTCAGAGATATAAACAGAAGAAAAACAAAAGTCATTAATGTTGGTAACATAAAAATTGGAGGTGAAAATCCAATAACAGTGCAGTCCATGACTAATACTTTAACAACTAATATTAAAGCTACTATTGAACAAATTAATGAAATTCAAGGTGAAGGTGCAGACTTAGTTAGAGTTTCATGTCCAGATGAGTCCTCCACAAAAGCTCTAAAAGAAATCATAAAACATGTCGACATACCTGTTATTGCTGACATTCATTTTCATTACAAACGAGCAATCGAAGCTGCTGAAAGTGGCGCGAGCTGTTTAAGAATTAACCCAGGAAATATTGGAGATAAAAAAAAAATAAAAGAGATCATAAGAGCTGCAAAGAACAATAACTGCTCTATAAGAGTAGGAGTTAATGCTGGCTCTTTGGAAAAAGATATACTTGAGAAATTTAAGGAGCCATGTCCAGAGGCATTGGTAGAGAGTGCTTTGAGAAATATAAAAATTCTTGAAGATGAAGATTTTTTTAATTTAAAAATAAGCGTTAAATCTTCAGATGTTTTTTTATCAATCGAGGCTTATAGACAACTTTCAAAAGCGACAGACTATCCTCTCCATCTTGGCATAACAGAGGCTGGAAGTTTTGTAGCAGGAAGTATAAAATCATCAATTGGAATTGGGTCATTGCTTTTAAGTGGTATTGGAGATACGATTAGAATTTCATTATCAGACGATCCAGTCAAAGAAGTTAAAATTGGAAATGAAATCCTTAAATCTCTTAATTTAAGAAATAGGGGAGTTAGAATCATTTCTTGCCCATCATGTGCAAGGCAAGGTTTTGATGTAATAGATACAGTTAAGATATTAGAAAAAAAACTTTCTCATATTAAAACACCTATCACATTGTCAATTATTGGGTGTGTTGTAAACGGCCCTGGAGAGGCTGCACTAACTGATATCGGAATAACTGGAGGAAGAAAAGGGAATAATATGCTTTACTTATCTGGCATTCAGAAAGAAAAAGTTTTGACTGAAGAAATGATATCAAGAGTTGTAAGTGAAGTTGAAAAAAAAGCCACTGAATTAGACAATAATTAAATAATGATACCCCAAAAAACAGTTGAAGAATTAATAAAAAAACATTCATCTATAGAGAAGGATTTATCATCTGGAAATGTTGACAAAGATATATTTGCAGAAAAATCGAAGGAGTACTCTGATTTAAATGAAATTATTGAAAATGCAAAAAAATATATATCTTTTGAAAAAGATAGAACTGAGTTGAAAAAAATTTTAGAAGATAAAAAAACTGACAAAGAACTTATTAAAATGGCAGAAAATGAATTGAATGATTTAAAATTACAACATAAAGAAAATGAAAAAAAATTAAAACTCTTCTTATTACCAAAAGATGAGGCAGATAAAAAAAATGCAATTATAGAGATAAGAGCTGGAACAGGAGGATTGGAGGCAAGTTTATTTGCAGCGGATTTATTCAAAATGTATGAAAAAGTAAGTAACAAAAAAAAATGGTCATTAGAACTCATTTCAATCTCAAGTAGCGATGCAGGAGGTTTGAAAGAAGTAATAGCTTTAATAAAAGGAAAAAATATTTATTCTACTTTGAAATATGAAAGTGGAGTTCATAGAGTACAAAGAGTTCCAGATACTGAGACACAAGGTAGAGTCCATACTTCTGCAGCTACAGTTGCAGTTTTACCAGAGGCAGAAGAAGTTGATTTAAAAATTAATGAGTCTGACTTACGAATAGATGTATTTAGGGCTGGAGGGCCTGGAGGTCAGTCTGTTAACACGACTGATAGTGCCGTTAGGATAACTCATACTCCAACTGGCCTTTCAGTTTCCCAACAAGATGAAAAGTCTCAACATAAAAACAAATCAAAAGGAATGAAAATTTTAAGAGCAAGACTTTATGA
>CACGKR010000006.1 GCA_902573705.1 uncultured Pelagibacteraceae bacterium | reverse complement strand
ATGAAGACCTTGCTAGACATAATAGCAGAGGTATCTACATGAGAGATGATCATTGTGATTGGGGTTCAAGTGGAATGCAGGATCTAGTTGAGACGCATAACGAGTCAAACTAGTTCTAATTCATTCAACTTAATTCATTTCTTCAAATAAACCTCTAACATCACAGGATAGCAATAATGAGCGCAGAAAATATCTCATACGACTTAAAAAGATTTGCAGGAATTAAAAGAGATTATACGCCAGAAGATGTGGAAAGACTTAGAGGTTCTATTAAAATTGAATATTCACTTTGTAAACAACAATCTATAAAATTATGGAAACTTCTCAATACAGAAAACTACGTAAATACATTAGGTTCTTTATCAGGTAATCACGCAGTTCAACATGCTAAAGCTGGTTTAAAAGCTATTTACTTAAGTGGTTGGCAAGTAGCTGCTGATGCAAATAGCGCTGGAGAAATGTATCCAGACCAATCTTTATATCCTTATGATAGTGCTCCGAAACTTGTAGAGTCAATGAACAATGCTTTAATAAGAGCAGATCAAATTCAACATATGGAACTTAAAGATGGAGATATGAAAAAAGAAAAAAGAGTTGACTACATGCTTCCAATTATTGCAGATGGAGAAGCAGGTTTTGGTGGACCTTTAAATGTATTTGAATTAGCAAAAAAATTTATTAAAGCAGGCGCTGCTGGAGTTCACTTTGAAGATCAATTAGCAAGTGAAAAAAAATGTGGTCATATGGGTGGAAAAGTTCTTGTGCCAACTGGGACTATGATTAAAAATTTAAAAGCAGCTAGACTTGCAGCGGATATAGCTGATGTACCATTAATCATTTTAGCAAGAACAGATGCTAATGCAGCTAAGTTAATTACGAATGATCATGATGAAAATGATAAACCTTTTATGACAGGTGAAAGATCGCCAGAAGGATTTTATTACGTTAAAGCTGGAATTGAACAAGCAATTTCTAGAGGTCTTGCATATGCTCCTTATTCTGATTTGATTTGGTGCGAGACTGCAACCCCAAATTTAGAAGAAGCTAAAAAATTTGCTGATGCAATTCATGAGAAATTTCCTGGTAAGCTTTTAGCTTACAATTGTTCGCCTTCTTTTAACTGGAAAAAACATTTATCTGATGCTGAAATAGCTTCTTTCCAAAAAGAAATCAGTGCAATGGGTTACAAATTTCAATTTATAACTCTTGCTGGATTTCATACACAAAATATTGCGATTTTCGAACTTGCAGAAAAATATAAAAAAGAAGGTATGTCTGCTTATTCAAAAATTCAAGAACAAGAATTTGCTCGTGAGAAAGATGGCTACACAAGTGTAAAACATCAAAGAGAAGTTGGTACTTCTTATTTTGATGCTGTTTCCAATACAATTAGTAGTGGGAAAAGCTCTACCACAGCAATGGATGGTTCTACGGAGTCTGAACAATTCTAATAAACAATTCCTCTTGTAAATTAGTAAGTAACTTACCAAGAATTGGTTAGTTATTTATTTATTTGTAATCTTTATTCTGTGTGTTATGAGCCCTTATGGTCAATAAAAACTTTGGTTTTGGAACTCAAATAAGAAAATCACCTTATTTTGAGTCTACTGTCAAATGGGGTGCAACAGGTTTTTCGGTTTATAATCATATGTATATTCCAAGAGATTTTGGAAATCCCGAGCAAAATTTTTGGAATTTGATTGAAAAATCAATACTTTGTGATGTAGCTGTTGAAAGACAAGTAGAAATCACTGGTCCAGATGCTTATAAGTTTATTCAACTAATTACTCCACGAGATCTTTCAAAATTATCGATTGGTCAATGTAAGTATGTTTTAATTGTAAATGAAAAGGGTGGAATAATAAATGATCCTGTACTTCTTAGATTGGGAGAAAATCATTTCTGGTTATCACTTGCTGACAGTGATGTTTTATTATGGGCTCAAGGTGTAGCAGTTAATTCAGGTTTAAATGTTAAAATTACCGAACCTGATGTATCTCCTCTTCAATTACAAGGGCCGACATCTAAAGAAATAATGGTTAAATTATTTGGAGAAGATATCAAAGTCTTAAAATATTATTGGTTCAAAGAATACGAATTAGAAGGTATTCCATTAATAATTTCTAGAACAGGTTGGTCAAGTGAATTCGGATATGAGATTTTCCTAAGAGACGGCTCTAAAGGTAACCAACTTTACGAAAAGATTATGGAAGCTGGAAAAGAACATGGACTAAAACCTGGTCACACTTCATCTATCAGAAGAATAGAGGGGGGAATGCTTTCTTATCATGCAGATGCTGATATTGATACAAACCCTTTTGAACTTGGACTCGATCGATTAGTACATTTAGATAGTAAAATTAATTTTATAGGTAAAGATTCTTTAAAAAAAATTAAAAAGGATGGAATTAAAAGAAAACAAATTGGTCTTGAATTGCAATGTAAACCTTTAAATGGACCAAATACTAAATTCTGGCCAATTACTGTTGGAGAAAAAAAAGTTGGTAAAGTTACATCTGCTGTGTATTCCCCAAGATTAAAAAAAAATATTGCGCTTGCTATGGTTGAAATAGATCATTCAAAAATTGGAAATAGTTTAATTGTTAATATTGATAATTTAAAAATTAATTCAATAGTTATTGAAAAACCTTTTTATGACCCTAAGAAAAAAATTACTTCTGCCTAAGACTTAATATTATAACCTTTTTTTAAGAGCATACTTACAATAATCACACAAATAATTAAAAATACAATCATAGAAGAAATACTAATCCAGATATTAAAATCAGAAACCCCATAAAATGAATATCTCAAACCATTAATTAGGTAAACTACTGGATTAAAATAAGTTACTGTTTGCCAGAAAGGTGGCAACATATCTAAAGAATACAAACTTCCACCTAAAAAAACCATTGGTGTAATGACTAAAGTGGGAACAACTGACATTTGCTCAAAGTTAGAGCTCATTAAACCTATTAGAAATCCAAATAAAGCAAAAGTAAAAGCTACTAATATAAGTATCATAATCATTAAAAATGGTTTTTGAACATAAACATCCACAAAGAAAGTTGATGTTATAAATATTATAACACCGACAATTAATGTTTTTGTTGCCCCTGCTCCTACAAAAGCCAAAACTATCTCGAATGTTGATATTGGGGCTGCTAAAATTTCATAAATTGTCCCATTAAATTTGGGAAAAAATATACCGAATGAAGTGTTACTTATAGATTGAGTTAATAATGTAAGCATTAATAAGCCTGGTACAATATATGAACCATAACTGATGCCATCAATATTTTGAACGTAGCCACCAATAACTGAACCAAACACAATAAAATAAAGAGAAGTGGATAACACTGGTGAAATTAAAGATTGGCCTAAAGTTCTTCTAAACCTATCCATTTCATGTAAATATATTGATTTAAAAGCGATATAATTAAACTGCATTATTTTCCCTTACCAAACTTACAAATACTTTTTCTAAAGAATTTTGCTCAGTTTTTAAATCAGATAATTTTAAACCAGCATCTTTCAAATCTTGTAATAAGTTTGTTATACCTGTTCGTTTAGCATCAACATTGTAAATATAATCTAATGACATTTTGTTATTTCCAATAGTTAAATTATATTTTTCAAGTTTATCTGGAATTAATAAAATTTTTTCTTGAAGTTCAATTGTCAATTTTTTTGTACCCATTTTTTTTAAAAGTTCTTTAGTTTGATCAACAATTATAATCTCTCCTTGATTTATAACACCAACTCGATCGGCTATAGCTTCTGCTTCTTCAATGTAATGTGTTGTTAAAATAATTGTAACACCCATCTCTCTTAATGATTTAACAATTTTCCACATGTCTTGTCTTAACTCAACATCAACTCCAGCAGTTGGTTCGTCTAAGAACAGTATACTTGGCTCATGAGACAATGCTTTGGCTATTAAAACTCTTCTTTTCATACCACCGGACAATTGACGGAGTCTAAGGTCTTTTTTATCCCACAAACTTAATTGCTTTAAAATTTTTTCAATATGTTTAGGATTCGATTTTTTTCCATATAGACCCCTCGAATAAGAGACATTGTTAAAGACGGTTTCAAATTGTTCTAAAGTTAATTCTTGAGGCACTATACCTATTCTCGATCTTGTCTCTCTGAAATCTTTAATGATATCGTAATTATCTACCAAAACATTCCCAGATGATGGAGTTACAACACCACAAATAATACTTATAAGGGTAGTTTTACCAGCACCGTTAGGTCCAAGCATAGCGAAGATTTCACCTTTCTTTATGTTTAAATTAATATTTTTTAAAGCTTTAAATCCATTATCATAAACTTTTGATAGATCACTAATTACTATTTGATTGTCTGACATTTGGTCAGATATATAACTATTAATTATCTTAATACAACAAACTAGTAATATTAAGATCTTTTAGCTTTAAAAACTATCAGTGGTAGAAAAGTTGCTATTAAAAAAGACAAAAATAATAATGATTGTGAGACAAAAGGTGCAAATAATTCTTTAGGGAATAAAATTCCTACTAATAAACTTTGAGAGAAATCAGGCGAAGGGAACATCAGAAAGCCCCCAATTAATCCAATTAAAATTGAAATATACGCAGTTTTTTCATTTATAGTTTTATTGTAGAAACTATAAAAAACAGTAAGTACAAAAGCACAACAGAATAAATCAGCTAACAAAAATAAATATAAAATATCAAATCCTTTAGATGCAATAATAAATGAAATAAAAGATAAAAATAAAATTAAATATTTAGAAAGATTTAAGTAATTTGTTTTATTATTTAAATTAAATGTTGCTTTACCATCAACTATAATAAGACTTGATATTGCATTGACCAATGTGTCAACTGTTGAAATAGTAAGCGCTAAACCTAATAAAATTACAAATAATGCTAATAATTCCGTTTGCTCTTTAAGTAATAATGTAAAAAATCCAAGATCAGGTCGAGTGTTTGGGTCTATTGAAAAAGCAACCATACCCGTAAAACCCATATAAAAAACCACAGGTATAATAATAAAAAAAGATATAATTAAACTTTTTCTTAAAGTTTCAAAATTTTTCGCTGCATATACTCTTTGCCAATTACCCTGATGAAATAGATTAGTTGAAGCAACTGCAATAAAGAAAGTCAGACCCGCAGTATAACTGGGTATATATGATGAGCTTAAAAGGTGAGGATTATTTTTATTTATAAATTCAAATGAAAATTCAGATCCTGTAAAAGAGTTAATG
Organism: uncultured Pelagibacteraceae bacterium; assembly: GCA_902573705.1. Taxonomy (GTDB): domain Bacteria; phylum Pseudomonadota; class Alphaproteobacteria; order Pelagibacterales; family Pelagibacteraceae; genus Pelagibacter. The sequence continues at coordinate 32,059 of CACGKR010000006.1, read as the reverse complement.
TAAGCTAGAGAAACTAATAAAAGAACTCCAATAACAACCATTTGAATATTGTCAGTAAATATAGAGACCCTTAAACCTCCATATAAAGTATATGTAAGAGTAGATAGTAAAACAATTAAAGCTGTTATCCAAAGTTCAGTGCCTGAAATATAATTAATTAAGACAGCTACTGCAGTTACTTCAGCACATAAAAAAATAAACATATAAAATATGGTCATTAATAAAATAAGTTTAAATAAACTTTTTCCAAACTTTTTCCTCATAAACTCAATCAAAGAAGATCCTTTAGGAAATTCTTTTCTAATTTTTTTTCCAAGATATATTAAAAAAATCATTGGAAATGCTGTACCTAATGAGTATCCAATTATAGCTCCTATTCCGCCCCATGTTGCTGCTGAGGCTGGGCCAAACAAAATCCATGCTCCTAAAGCTGAAGCAGTTAAACTTGTTGTTAAAGAAAATAATCCAATATTTCTATTTGCGGTTAAATAGTTTTTAAGACCTTGGTATTTTTTTGAATTATATAAGCCTAAAAAAACAAATAATAAACTTATTACAATAACAAATGTTAATGATGTTGGCTGACTTAAAAAATATGTTTTATCCATTGTTCTCCCTTTCTGAATTACCGGACAGGTTCTTAGGGTTTGATCTCAGTCTGTTAGGACACCCCTTTAAAGAATGTTTATACTTTGTTATCCATAATTTCAATCATACATTTGGTTGCGTATTCTCTCCATTCGGTTGAACTTTTATCTCTAAGACCATTAAGGTGATTTCGATTATTTTGAATATCTTCCCTATGTTTGATCTTATCTTTTTCTTCTAAGTTTGCTTCCATGATCGCTAAGTTAGTCTCCATAGCTTTGATCCAATTATTTCCTAATTCAACACACTTTTGATCATCTTTTTCATCACAAATTTGTTTAAAGAAATTAAAGATAACGTCGTCAGTCTTTACTGAATTACTCATTCTAGGAAGTCTTATTTTTTAAAGCAATTATTGACCAAGATTGCCATTAAAATCCACATTACAAACACTTCACCATTAGAAAAAGAATAATCAGCTCCAGCAAAACCAGCTGCAAGATTAATTGCATAAATTATAATTGTAGAAACAACTAAACTCACAATTAAATTAATTAGACCACTTACATAATTCATAATATTAACTTATATATATTTATTACTAAATCAATTGATAATTTAATGAGGAGCTCTAAATTTACTATGACAAGCCTTACAATTACTCCACATAAATTTTTGTAAAGAAGCTCTTACATCATCACTGGACTCTATAACTTTAACTAGTTCAAGCATGTCAGTAGAGGATTTTTTCATCAAATCATTAAATTCATCTTTATTTTCCCATATAGATGGTAAAGCCTCAGTTTTAAAACCTTCTTTTGTATTATCTGGAAAATATTCAAGTAAAGTAATGTAATTCTCACTCATTTCCTCCATTAAGCTTGAAGCCTTAACAAAATCACCTTTACTTGCAAAGATTTGAACCTTTTTTGCGGTGCTATAGTTTTTACTAAATAATGCTTTTCTTCCTTTAATTATTTCCTCAACAGATAATTCTGAATATGCAGGTATAGAAATCAAACTTAATGCAACAATAAAGAAAATATATTTAATTAGATTTGTGATATATTTTAAAATCATATGAGGTTAACAAATAATTTAACAGAATACGGGTTTATTTCCAAAGCATTTCATTGGATAAGTGCCGCAGCATTAGTCGTTCAAATACCATTAGGTTTCTACTTAGTTGATCTTGATTTTAGTGAAAAAAGAGTGACCATTGAAAGTATTCACGTTGTTATCGGACTTTCAATATTTTATTTAATTATATTAAGGTTAATCTATAAAATTTTTAATCCAACTCCATCATTAGGAAATAGTATCTTTCCAGGACAGAGATTAATAGCAAAAATGAACCATGTTCTTTTATATATAACTATTTTGACTATTACTATTTCAGGTGCTTTAAAAAAATTATTTAACGGTGAAATACTTGACCTTTTTTTCCTTAATCTTGAAATTAAAGATAACTTTGAACTAGCAGAACTATTTTATGATATCCATATAGTTGCAAATTATTGTCTCATTGCCTTAATCTCATTACATATTTTAGCAGTAATAGCACATAAAGTTTTATTTCAAGAAAATTTACTAAAAAAAATTTTATAAGATAAAACAATCTAATTTGTCTCGAAATTTAATATAATTTCTATACCTGGAACGAATTTCATCCTTGCCTTTCAAAATTTCTTTTTTAGTTAATGGCAACAGGATTGATATGTATCTGTTATCAATCATATTGAGATATTTTTTTTTGTTAACTTTAACTCTATAGATAAACTTTTTTCTTTTTTTATGAGGATAAAGTGTGGTTATAAGTTTTAAAACTTTGTGATCTCTTTTTAATGATTTATTTAATTCTATTTTCATTATTCTGAAAGTTGGTAATTCATTTTTTTTACCGTCTAACGTGAAAATAAAAATTTTACCATTATGTTTCAAAGATTTTTTACATAAAAATAATAATCTTTTGATTTTTTTGAATGTAAGTAAATGAATTGTTTGTTTGATCAAGATTAAATCAAATTTTTTCTTACTGGTTAAAAAAAATGATATAGCATCTGATTTTTTGAAATTTATCCTTTTATCTTTGTCTTTGTGATTTATTATATCAATACCAGTAGGCTTACTTTTAAGTTTCAAATTTGATTTTATTGTTCCTAAGATTTTACCTCGGCCACATCCAATGTCTAATATTTCAGAATTTGATGTTAATTTTTTATTTTTTAATAAAAATTTATTAAATGACTTAATGTAATTATTAGAAGAAAGCCAAGTTTTGTTATCCCAGTTTTTAATGACAGTTGATCCCAAATTTTTTTAATCTCCAATAATTATATGGCCATGGAGTTAAAAAACCAACTATGAGCATGATTGGAATTACCCACCAAGTTAAAATAGCTCCACCAGTTAAAAAATAATCTGTTAAATTCATCGTAATTTCCATACTAACCATGGATATAAAACTCATCCCCATTGCTGTTTTAAATGCTTTTGAAAAATCAAGATCTTGTTTTATTAAAATAATTGTCTCTAGAATTATACTAGTAATTAATCCATTAATAATCGCTAAGATCATTATTCCTAATACTGGAAATGGAATTTGTGTTACTTGAAAATATAAAATTGTTCCAAAATCTCCAATAGCACAGCCAAATAAGCACCAAGAAGTATTTTTTGCGCTTTGTTTCCAGGTATTTGTACAAAACCAATCTAACGTGGTAGGCATCATGTTAAGATATCTTAAGTAATTTTTATTAACAACTTAAGTCTTCATTGAAGCTTTAATCGCTTCATATAGCAAATCCTTAGTTGTTTCACCAACACTTCTATATATCTCTTTGTTGTCTTTAAAGATCAAAAGTGTAGTTTGATACTGAACTTTTAACAACTTTGAAATTTCCTCATTTGTTACATCAAAAGAGAAGTATTCAATATTATCAAATTTAATATCTGATAATACACCTTCTTTTTTAGCAGTTTTTAAGATTTTCATTTGACCTGCACAAGATGAACAATACTTAATCCAAGAACTTACTATTACAAGCTTACCCTCAGATTGAGCTTTATCGAATAATTCTTTATTGAACGTAGTTTCCTTCTCAGATGCATTAGCATTGAATGCAAACAAACAAAAAATTAATACAAAAATTTTTTTCATATGACTTTTATATAACAAATATTATAAACCAGTAAGAAGCTAAACCTGAAAATATTGTCGCAACAATACTTCTTGAAGAAATTCCAATTATCACTGCGATTATAGCTGCAACTATTTTTGGATTGTTCTCAATTTGAAATGATCCTGTGTCATCTAAGAAAATTGCTGGAAAAATAATTGCAGGAAATATAGCAGATGGTACAAATGATAATATATTTCTTATTCTGTCATTAAACATTTCCTTTCTAATCAAAGCAATCATAGTAAATCTTGTAAGATATGTTATTAGTCCACAATATATTATTAAAGCCCAGTTACTCATCCGTTTTAATCATCTTTGTTAAAATAGTTGCTGAAACTAATCCGATGAAGGCAGCGACAATTACATAAGCTTTAAAGGGAATAATATTATAGCCAAATGTAGCAACAAATCCTGAAATTATTATTACTACTACATTTATAAATTTCCTAAAATCGTTAATTAGTAAAGCTAAAAAAGTTAATGGAATAGCAAAACTTAATCCGAGTTTTTCTGGAATAGCCGCACCTAATATAATTCCTAAAAATGTTGTTGATTGCCAGATTATCCAGCAAGTTGCACCACCACCAACTAAATGAAAATATTTATTATCATCTTTATTTTTCTTAAAATATTCATTTGATCTCGCAAATGCCTGATCGATTAAAAAATAAGAGATAATAATTTTCCAAATCAATTTTAAATCTGATAAATGTTCAGAAACTACAGCCCCGTAAAGTAAGTGTCTTGAATTTACAGCTCCTACTGAACTAATTATGACTAAAGATGAAGCACCTCCAGAGAATAATTGTAAAAGGACTATTTGAGATGCTCCTCCAAATATTATAAGTGACATACCCATAGTTTCAATGGGTGTAAATCCAACATCAACAGCTAGAACACCAAATATCAAACCAAAAGGCACTACTGGAATCATTAAAGGACTTACATCAATAATTCCTTTTAAGAAAATTTTAAACTTACTGTTCATTTATTAAAAAGCTTTTATTAGAAGCAAACTATATGATCAATATGAATTGGTCTTTTTATACCAAATTTTTCATCCACTTCATGTTGATGAATATGATGAGAGTGAACAAATACAGGAATGAGAGTATTAGTGTGTGTTTTAAGTGTGTAAATAAAGTTAGTACCTCTAAATTTTCTATCCACAACTTCAAATTTCAAATTACTTGTATCATCATGATGTAAGTCTTCTGGCTGAATTAAAAGCTTCACTTTTGAACCTATAGGAAATGGTTTAATAAAATTACCAGTTATCGTACCAAGATCCTTGTTTTCTAAGCTTTTAGGACTTGTTACTTCTGCAGGAACAAGTGTCCCTCTATTTAAAAAATTTACTACCTCAATTGAATTAGGTAAATGATAGACATTATATGGATCATCAAATTGTTTTAGTTCTTTATTTAAAATTATTCCACATTTAGATCCTAAATAAAAAGCTTCATAAGAGTCATGAGTGACAATTATTGTAGTAATCTTTAAGCTCTTTAATATCTTTTTTAATTTTTCCTGTATTTCTTCCTTAAAACTCTGATCCACATTTGATAATGGTTCATCTAATAATAATAAGTCAGGCTGAGTTACTAAAGATCTTGCAAGAGAAGCTCTTTGTGCTTCTCCAGCACTAATTTCATGTGGATATTTATTTAATATTAAAGAAATATCTAATAAATCTATAATTTCTTGAAGGTTAACTTGATAATTTTTTTTATCTTTATTTCTTTCTGCACCTAATTGTATATTTCTTTCTATAGTGTAATGTGGAAATAAACTATTTTCTTGAAAAGCAAGAGATATATTTCTATCTTCTGGTTCAACATTTTCTTTTTCTGAAGATAATAAATTTCCATTTAGTTCTATTGATCCTTTTTTAATTTTTTCTAAACCAGCGATTGTTCTCAATATCGTAGTTTTTCCAATACCCGATGGGCCTAAGAGACAAATAATATCACCTTCATTTTCAATAGCAAAAGATACATTTGCTACTTTAATTTTGCCTCCAACTTTAAAATCAACATTTTTAACTTCAAAAAAATTTTTACTCATTTGGTTCTCTTAAAATATATTTTGAACTGATTATAATGAATAAAGAGGCAATTAATATTAAAAATAATGAAGGCACAGCGGCTGCTTCCAACAAGTCCTCAGAGGCAGAAATATATGCAGTAGTTGCAAAAGTTTCAAAATTGAATGGTCTCAAAATTAAAGTAATAGGTAATTCTCTTATTATTTCTAATGAAATCAAAATAATTATGAATAAAAGTGAATTTCTCAAAAAAGGAATATGAATATTCATAAATGTTTTTCTTTTAGAATATCCTAAAAGATAAGCGCTCTCATCCACAGAAATATTAATTTTTTCGTAACCTGACTTTATGCCATTGAAAGCTAAAGAATAAAATCTTATAAAATAAACCAATACTAAACCAAGAATAGAACCAATAAAAACTTTTTTGATTGAAGTAAATCCTAAAGATTTGATTATACTGTTATCGAACCAAGCAATAAATGTAATAAATGCTATGGATAATATTACCCCAGGAATAGCATAACCTGAAATTGATAAAGTTGATAAAATGTTTAAGGTTTTATTTTTAGAAACTCTATTTCCATAATTTGAAATTAAAGAAAATACTATTAAAACTAAACTAGATAACAATACTAAATGAAGGGTATTTAGCAAAAGGTCTAAAACTTGTAAATCAAAAAAATTTTCTGGAAATTTTATCGTCCAATACAACATCTGAATCAACGGAAATAAAAAACTAAAAAAAAATATAAAAAAACAAAACGTAAAGGATAAAAAAGATTTACTACCATAAAGTTTGGTTTTCTCTTTTTGTTTAAATCCACCTCTTGAATTTAAATGATATTTTGCTTTTTTTCTGGATAAGTTTTCTATAATAAATAATGAAAATATGAATAAGAGTAAAAACGAAGATATTCTATTTGCAAAAGCTAAATCATCAAATGTTATCCATGAATTATAGATACCAGTTGTAAGTGTATTTATTGAAAAAAAATCTACTGCTCCAAACTCAGCTAAAGTTTCCATGGCCACTAGAGATAAGCCTGCAACTATTGCTGGTCTTGCAGCTGGTAATATAATTCTAAAAAAAGATTTAAATTTTGAAAAACCAAGATTTTTACCAAGATCAATTAAGTTTTGAGATTGATATAAAAAAGATGCTCTAGCTAAAATATATACGTAAGCATACAAAGAAAAAGTAATCGATAATATTGCACCAAACATCCCATCAAACTTGGGAATATTTTTATTATAATTGGCATCTCCAAATATGTTTTTTAGTATTGTGAAAGCTGTACCATAATTCTCAAAGAATGCAGTTAAAGAATAAGCATAGATATAAGGTGGAACCGCGAAAGACAGAATTAGAGCCCATTTAAAAAAATTACTTAAAGGAAATTCGAAAAAAGATACCAAATAAGCTGAACTAGTTCCTATTAAGAAAGTAAAAATTAATACAAAAAATAATAAAATAAATGAATTAGAAATATACTCAAATAAAAAAGTATCTTTTAAAATTTCATAATAATTTGATGTTTCCTCAAAGAAACTTGTTAATACAGTTAAAATTGGAATAGAAACAATTATAGAAACTAATAATGATAATAAAAACCAAATATTAAAATTCCTAAACATTTTCAATTTATATATTAATATATAATTTTTAAGAAGTTCTATTTAATCTATTTAAAGAGTGTACACCATAATTAAGGAGACAAAACTTGACTAGGATGAACACTCTTTAAATAGATTAGAAAATAGAAAGTTTTATGTGCCCACCACAAATCCCCATTTGTGGTGGACACAAGAAAGAAAAATTAAAAATTAAACACTTTAAGGAGATGCGGAACTTCCTTAGATTCAATTTCTTCTAGTTTTCTTTTATTTAGTCTCTTATTGATTTTTTCACACTCCTGTTTACATGGGGAACATGCACTGGAAGACTTATTTAAATCAATATCAGACATAAATTTTTTTTCTTCTTTCACTATTTACTTACTTCCAACCGGCAGCTGTCATTGCCTCTAATGCAGCAGCTTGATTTTTTCCATAAGAAGCTAACTTAGTTTTCATATCTTGTTTGAAATCTAATCCTAAGTTGTTCACTACTAATGGACTTGGTGAAACACCATCAATCATTGGAAACTCAAAAGTATTATTTGTAAAGTGCTCTTGAGATTGTGGAGTTAATAAAAACTCTACAAGTTTGATTGCATTAGCTTTATTAGGCGCTCCTTTAACTAAAGCTGCACAACTCACATTCATGTGCGTTCCTCTATCATTTTGGTTAGGGAAGAAAGCTTTAACTTTTTTAGCAGCCTCTTGTTGCTCTGCTCCTTTTTTACCAGATAACATAAGAGCTAAGTAATATGTATTAGCCACAGCAATATCAGCTTCTCCAGCAGCTACTGCCATAATTTGAGCTCTATCATTTCCTTGAGCGTCTCTAGCCATATTTGCAACAACTCCTTTTGCCCATTCAGCTGTAGCTTTTTTTCCATTGTTTTCAATTAATGAAGCTACTAGAGATTTATTGTAAATGTTGCTAGATTTTCTTATTACTAATCTTCCTTTCCATTTAGGATCGGCTAAACCCTCATAAGTCATTCCAGATAATTCAGCACCAGTAACTCTTTCAGGCGAATAATAAATTATTCTAGCTCTTTTTGCTATTCCAACCCATTTACTTGTTCTAAAACTTTTTGGAACTGCAGATTTTATAGCAGCAGATGTTAAACCACTTTGAAGATGCCCTTTTGCATCCATAGCTCCACATCTTCCCGCATCAGCAGTGATATAAAGATCAGCAGAAGAGTCAGCGCCTTCTTCAATTATTCTTTTTTCTAAAGCACCTGATTTTCCATTTATTAAATTAACTTTAATTCCAGTCATGCTTGTAAATTTAGAATAAAGTTCTGAGTCTGCTTTGTAGTGTCTTGCATTAAAAATATTGACTTCATTTGCAACAGCCAAAGTTGATACAAATAAAGACAAAATTAATAATAGGCTTGATATTTTTTTCATTTATTTTTCTTTCTTCCGCACATGATTTATTATTTGAGATTGATAACTATTCTCAATGATAATGATTATCAATCGCAATTGTGTCGCAGATGAAAATGATAGAAAATAACTTGGTAATTATTGTGTTTACTACTTCCAGTCGCCTATTTTACTAAATAAGAAGTTTCTAAATGCCGTTACTCTAGCAGTATTCTTTAAGGATTGTGGGTATACAAAATGAGCTTCGGTTATTGGGCCCTCTGACTTTGGTAACACTTTAATAAGATTGCTTGAATTACTTACTAGATATTCTGGCAATGCTGCAAGACCAACTCCTGACTCTACAGCTAAAAGTAAGCCCATAACACTGTTAACTCTCATAATTGATTTCCTCTTTTTTCCATCATGCATCCCAAGTTTTAAAGCCCAGTCTGGATTATATACTGGTGAGGGAGCACCCTTTCCAAAAGAAATAAAATTATGCTTATTTAAATCACCTACTGTTTTGGGCATTCCATGTTTCTCAAGGTATTTATTAGAACCATATATAAAATACTTAATATCAACGAGTTTTTTTTGGATATAGTTTAATTGTTTAGGTCTTCTCATAAAAATACCAATATCCGCTTGTCTTGTGCTTAAATCTAACTCTTTATCATCAAAAACTAGTTCTATTTCTATTTCTGGATTTAGACGCATAAATTCTTGAATTCTTGGAGTTAACCAGTGAGTTCCAAAGCTTCTTACAGTTGTAATAGTTAATTTCCCAGTAGGTTTATTTTTTTGGTCTCCTAAAGAAGTTTCTACCTCTTTTAATTTACTAATAACTTCGTGTGCTGTTTTAAAAACATACTCACCGTTTTCTGTAAGGGTCAAACCTCTGGCATGTCTCTCAAATAATTGAACTTTTAAATCTTGTTCCAATGATTGAATTTGTCTACTAATTGCTGACTGACTAAGATTAAGATTAACTGTCGCACTGGTAAAACTTCCAGCTTCAGCTACTGCATGAAAAATTTTTAATTTATCCCAATCCATTATTTATTTAAATCAACTAAAACTCTTCCAGAAATTTCACCTTTTAATATTTTAGGATAAGTTTCAATTAACTCTTCTAAGCTTACTATTTGAATAGATTTTTCTAATAAGTCAAAATCAATTAAATTTACAGCTTCACTCCAAATAAATTCTCTTCTTTTAATACTGCAATTTGCTGAGTCCATTCCCCAAAGCTTAATACCTCTGAGCATGAAAGGTATCACACTTGTATTAAGTTCATTTGTATTTGCGTTTCCACATACAGCAATGATTCCATTTGGATTTGTCTGTACAATTGCATTGGCTAATATCTTTCCGCCCACTGTATCTACAACTCCATCCCATAAACCTTTGTCTATAAGTCTCGGATCTTTGTCAAATTCAGCTCTATTTACAACAGTTTTAGCGCCTAAGGATTTTAAATAATCAGCTTTTGAGTCTTTTCCAGTAACTGCAGTAACATTATATCCCATTTTATTTAATGCAATGACTGCAACGCTACCTACGCCACCTGTTGCGCCTGTAACTAAAACATTATTTACTTTTTCACCTAATAATATCTCTTCTCTAGCTTTAATAGCAAACGCACTCATCAAAGAAGTAAAGCCTGCAGTTCCTAATATCATTGCTTGTTTACTTGTTAAGTTTTTTGGCTTCTTCACTAAAAAATCTCCATTTACTTTTGCAATTTGAGAATAACCTCCATAAAAAATTTCCCCTACCCTAAAGCCAGTTAAAATTACTTCATCACTTTCTTTAAATTTGGGATTTTTACTTTCAATTACTTTTCCTGAAAAATCAATGCCTGGGATGTGGGGAAACTCTTTAACTAATCTTCCACCATTTTTTAAAATCATTCCATCTTTAAAATTAAGATCTGAATAATCTACTTTGATTGTAACATCACCGTGCTTTAAAAAACTTTGATCTAAGGTTTTTACCTCTCTTGTAAATTCCTCACCTTTTTGATCTAAAACTAAAGCTTTAAATTGATCTGACACTTTAATCTTTTGCTATGCTGATAAATCTTAAATATCTATTTTGATAACTTAAATCTTCTTTAAACTGACCTAAGTAATAATTTGTAACTGTAGAGGCTTGCTCTTTTTTTATACCTCTCATAGTCATACATTGATGAGTTGAATCTATCGTAACAGCTACTCCTTTAGCATCTAGTGACTCCATTAGGGTATTCGCAATTTGCATAGTAAGTCTCTCTTGTGTTTGTAATCTTTTTGAAAATACTTCAACAACTCGGGCTAATTTACTCAATCCTACTACTCTTTCTTTGGGGATATATGCAACGTGAGCTTTTCCAATGATCGGGGCCATGTGATGTTCACAGTGACTTTGCACTGAAATATTTTTTTGAACAACCATGTCATCATATCCCTCAACATCACCAAATGTTTTATCAAGAATTTGGTTTGGATCTTCTTTATAACCTTTAAAGTATTCTTTAAATGCTTTCACGACTCTTTTTGGAGTTTCTAATAGTCCTTCTCTATTAGGATCTTCTCCCATCCAAGCTAAAATTGTTCTAAATGCTTCTTCTGCATCTTTATCAGAAATCTTTTTTATTTCTTCTTCAGTATTTGTGTCTTTTACAAGTTTCATCGTGGTGCTTTATACCCATAATTTGCGTATTTTAAAATATTTAAAATATAGCTATATGTGCTACATAATTACTTAATATGTTCAAAAAAAGAGAAAATGTAGTTGAAATTGAAGAGGGAAATCTTTTTTCTCCAAAATTTGATAATGATGGACTTATACCAGTCATAACAACATGCTCTAAAACTAAAGAAATTTTAATGCACGGATATATGAATATTGAAGCATTAAAAAAAACAATTGAGACCAAAGAGGCTCATTATTTTAGTAGATCTAGGAAAAGTATTTGGCATAAAGGTAAAACAAGTGGATTTACTCAGAAGATTCAAGAAATAAGAATTGATGATGACCAAGATTCAATTTGGTTAACAGTAGATATTGGAAATGGCGCTAGTTGCCATGTTGGTTATCGATCTTGTTTTTATAGATCACTTCCATTGGGGCCAATTGATAATGGAAGAAAAATTGAAATGAAATTTTTAGAAAAAGAAAAAAAATTTGATCCAAAAAAAGTTTATAAAGGTCAACCAAATCCAACTAAAATTTAATGAAAGAAAAACAAAAAAATGTTCTAGGTGAAAATCTAGAGGAATGCTCTTTAGACCCTTTAACTGGGTGGTATAGAGATGGTTGTTGTAATACTGATAAAAATGATCAAGGATCTCATACTGTTTGTGCGAAAGTTACAACAGAATTTTTAGAATGGTGCAAAGAGGCAGGTAATGATTTAATTACTCCTCACCCAGAGTTTGGTTTTCCAGGTTTAAAACATGGCGATGGCTGGTGTGTATGTGCTACTTGGTATTTGAAAGCAGTTGAGGCTGGTAAAGGATGTCCCATTTTTTTAAAAAGCACTCACGAAAATACTTTAAAGATTATGCCGATTGAAACATTAAAAAAGTTTGCAATCGACTTATCTTAATTACATATTTCCATATTTTGGACCACCTCCACCTTCTGGTGTGACCCATGTAATATTTTGTGATGGCTCTTTAATATCACATGTTTTACAATGTATGCAATTTTGAGAATTTATAACAAATTTATATAAATCATTTTCTTTTTGTACTTCATATACTCCAGCAGGACAATATCTCTGAGCGGGTTCATCAAATTTTTCTAAAGTGTAACTAATTGGCAAATTTTTATCTTTTAATTTTAAATGCACTGGTTGATTATCGACATGATTAGTACCTGTTAAATAAACTGAACTTGTTTTATCAAAGGTTATAATATTATCTGGTTTTGGATAATCAATTTTCGGCATTTCATTTGCTGGTTTTAATGTTTCGTGATCTGCATGTTTGTGTTTTAAAGTAAATGGTAATTTTCCTCTAAATAAAATTTGATCAATACCAGTAAATATTATTCCTAAGATTAAACCCCAACTAAAACTTGGTTTAACATTTCTTGCTTTATAAAGTTCCTCATATAACCAACTTGCTTTAAATTTTTTTTCAAAAATAGATAATTCACTTTTTGAATTAAAATGCTCATGAATGGACTCGGCTGCAATAATTCCACTTTTCATTGCAGTGTGAGAACCTTTAATTTTAGGCATATTTAATGTTCCAGCATCACAACCAATAAGTAATGCACCTGGCATATACATTTTAGGTAAACTTTGATAACCACCTTCAATTAAAGCTCTTGCGCCATAAGAAATTCTTTTTCCACCTTCAATGATCTTTTTTATAGCTGGATGAGTTTTAAATCTTTGGAATTCATCAAAGGGCGATAAGTGTGGGTTTTTATAATCTAAACCAATTACATACCCTAAAAATACTTGTTTATTCTCCGCATGATACATAAAGCTACCTCCATAGGTATTATTATCTAAAGGCCATCCAGCAGTATGCATTACGAGACCTTCTTCATGCTTTTGTTCACTTATTTCCCAAATTTCCTTAAATCCAATTCCATATTGTTGAGGATCTTTTCCTTTATCCAACTCAAACTTTTTAATTAATTCTTTACCTAAATGCCCTCTACAACCCTCTGCAAATACCGTCACTTTTCCCAAAAGTTCAATGCCTGGTTCAAAACCATCTTTTTTATTGCCCTCTTTATCAATTCCCATGTCTTGCGTTGCAACTCCTTTAACAGATCCGTCATTATTATATAAAATTTCACTCGCGGGAAATCCTGGAAAAATTTCAACTCCTAAAATTTCAGCTTGTTCTGCAAGCCATCTACATAAATTAGCAAGGCTTATAATATAATTTTTATGATTTTGTTGTACCGAGGGTAATAGCCAGGTTGGCCAACTTAATGATTTTGTTTTCCCTAAAAATAAAAATTTCTCTTTAGTAACTTTTGTTTTGATGGGTGTGTTAAGTTCCTTCCAATTAGGAAATAACTCATCTAAGGCTCTTGTTTCAAAAACATTTCCACTCAAAATATGTGCTCCAATTTCTGAAGCCTTTTCTAATACACAAACATTTAAATTTTGATTAAGTTGTTTTAGTTTAATAGCCGTAGTTAATCCTGATGGACCACCACCTACAATAACAACATCATATTCCATTGTCTCTCTGGACATAATTTAGTTTTTTACAGATTATATTATTTTTGTATAGTGTTTAATTTGTTCAATTCATCTAAGAATTTTGGCAATGCATCGAAAAGATCAGCCTCAAGACCATAATCTGCAATACTAAAAATTGGTGCCTCACCATCTTTATTTATTGCAACTATCACTTTACTTTCCTTCATACCTGCTAAATGTTGAATTGCTCCTGAGATTCCAACGGCGATATATAAATCTGGGACTACTACTTTACCAGTTTGTCCTACTTGATGGTCATTAGTTATATATCCGGCATCAACTGCAGCTCTTGAAGCACCTATTGCAGCATTAAGTTTGTCTGCGACAGCAGTTATCAATTTAAAATTTTCTCCACTTTGCATTCCTCTACCGCCTGAAACTACAACTCTTGCTGTGCCAAGTTCTGGTCTATCTGATTTAATTTCTTCTTTTTTAATAAACTTAGATATTTCTGTTGCTTCACCAGCCTCACTATTTTGAATTTCAGCAGTACCACCTGATGTTGGAGCAGGATCAAACGATGTAGGTCTAATAGTTACACATTTAATTTTATCGTTACTTTTAACAGTTGCAAAAGCATTACCGGCATAAATTGGTCTTAAAAAAGTATCTTCTGAAATAACTTTTGTAATATCACTTACTTGAGAAACATCTAGCAATGCTGCTACTCTTGGCATTAAGTTTTTTCCAAAAGTGTTAGCAGAACATACTATATGAGAATAATTTCCTGATAATTTATGAATTACTGAAGTATAATTCTCTGCTAAATAGTTTTCATAAATAGGGTTATTTACATGTATTACTTTTTTTGTACTTGGTATTTGAGAAATAGATTTAGCTACTTCATCAGAATTTGATCCCAAAACTAACACATGAACATCTTCATTTATTTGAGATGCAGCATTAATTGCGTTTAAAGTAAAAGGCTTAACTTCTTTATTATTATGCTCAGCAATTAATAAAATTGACATTATATTACTTTAGCCTCATTTTTTAATTTTTGAACTAATTCTTCAACACTTGCGACTTTAATCCCTGCTTTCCTTTTTGGTGGCTCTTCTACCTTAATTTGCTCAATTCTAGGTTTTGTATCTACACCTAAATCAGAGGCATTTATTTGCTCGATTGGTTTTTTTTTAGCTTTCATAATGTTTGGTAATGAAGCATATCTAGGTTCATTTAATCTAAGATCACATGTTACGATTGCAGGAACATTGACCTCTAATGTTTCTAGACCTTCATCAATTTCTCTTGTAACTTCTAAAGATTTATCTTTTACCTCAATTTTTGATGCAAATGTGGCTTGAGGCCAATTTAGTAATGCTGCTAGCATTTGCCCTGTTTGATTACAATCATCGTCAATTGCCTGCTTACCCATAAAAACTAAGTCAGGTTTTTCTTTTTCAACAATTTTTTGTAAAATTTTTGAAACTGCTAATGGTTCGATAATACCATCAGCTTTTACAAGGATGCCTCTATCAGCTCCAACAGCTAATGCTTTTCTTACTGTTTCTTGTGCTTTTTCATCTCCTACTGATACTGCTACAACTTCCGATGCTTTTCCTAACTCTTTTATTTTTACCGCTTCCTCCATTGCATTATCATCAGGTGGATTCGTTGACATCTTAACATTATCTGTAATGACACCAGAGCCATCTTCTTTAACTCTTATTTGAACATTGTAATCAATAACTCTTTTAACTGCGACTAAGATTTTCATTAAGCTCTCAATAATTTATTTTCAGTATCATAAGGACTCTCTTCAAGAATTGTAGCCTCATACATTTTTCCAAGTATATCAACTTTAAGTTTTTCTCCTACATTTGCTAAATCTGGTTTAACCATTGCTAATGCTATAGATTTATCTAATCTAAATCCATACTCGCCTCCTGTAGCTCTTCCAACTACTTTATCGTCTTTGTAAATTGGATTATTACCTAATACATCTGAATCTGTGGTGTTGTGAACCTCTAGAGTTACTAGCTTGTTATCAAAGCCTTTTTCTCTCCATTTATTTAATGCTTCAAGTCCAATAAAGTTTCCTTTGTTAGGGTGAACAAATCTATCAAGACCTGACTCATATGGTGAATATTCAATAGATAATTCGGTTCCAACAAGTTTATAAGATTTTTCTACTCTCAAGCTATTCATAGCTCTAATTCCAAAAGGTTTAATTCCAAATTCTTTTCCTGCTTCCATAAGCTTGTCAAAGATATGATTCTGATATTCAATAGGATGATGTAATTCCCATCCAAGTTCACCAACAAAGTTCACTCTCATTGCATTTACAGGTGCATAACCCACATTAACATTTTTAGCAGTTAACCACTTAAAATTTTCATTTGAAAAATCATCTGTTGAAACTTTTTGCATTAGTTGTCTTGCTTTAGGACCAGCAACAACAAGAACTCCAGTGCTATTTGTAAGATCTTCAAATATTACTGAGCCATCAGTAGGCATCCATTTTTGTATCCAGTCATGGTCTAATCTCAAATTTGCTCCAGCTGAAACTAGATAATAACTATTTTCTGCCTCCTTCATAATTGTAAATTCTGAGTGGACTCCACCTTTTGTATTAAGCGCATGACATAAATTAATCCTACCAATTTTTTTAGGAAGTTTATTGGCAACTAAATAATCTAAAAATTCTTCAGCTTTCGGACCTTTAATTCGACATTTTGCAAATGCTGTCATATCTAAAATACCAACGTTTTTTTTGACATTTTCACATTCTTTTTTAATTGCATCGAACCACTTCGACCTTCTAAAGGACCAATCATCTCTTTGTTCCATTCCATCAGTTGCAAAAAAATTAGGTCTTTCCCAACCAAATTTTTGTCCAAATACAGCTCCTAAATTTTTCATTCTCTCATAACATGGAGATGTTCTTAAAGGTCTTGCAGCAGGTCTTTCTTCATCCGGATAATGGACTATAAAGACATGGCTATATGCTTCCTCATTTTTTGTTTTTAAATAAGATTTTGTTGCGTAATTTCCATAACGTCTTGGTTCAACACCTAACATATCTATTGTTGGTTCTCCATCTACAATCCATTCTGCTAATTGCCAGCCTGCTCCGCCTGCTGCTGTTATTCCAAAACTATGTCCTTCATTAATCCAAAAGTTCTTTAAACCCCATGCTGGACCTACTATCGGGTTACCATCTGGAGTATAGCAAATAGCACCATTGTAAACTTTTTTTACACCCACTTCTCCAAAAGCAGGCACACGATGTATTGCACCTTCTATATGTGGCGCAAGCCTATCTAAGTCTTCTTGAAACAATTCATATTCTGAATTTTTCGATGGACCTTCAACATAACAGGCAGGTGCTCCATCTTCATAAGGTCCAAGTATTAATCCACCAGCTTCTTCTCTCATATACCATCTGCTATCACTATCCCTTAATACTCCCATTTCTGGAAGTCCTTCCCTTTTTCTTTTTTGAATTTCTGGATGTGGCTCAGTTACAATATATTGATGTTCAACAGGTATCACTGGAATATCTAAGCCAACCATCTCTCCTGTTTGTCTTGCAAAATTTCCTGAACAAGAAATTACGTGCTCACATTCTATCGAACCTTTATCTGTTTCAACTATCCATCCATCCTTAGTTTGCTTCATTGAAAGAACTGTTGTGTTTCTATAAATTTCTGCTCCTTTATTTCTTGCTCCAGTAGCAAGTGCTTGAGTTAAGTCTGCTGGTTGAATATAACCATCTTCTGGATGCTGTATTGCTCCAACTAAATCATCCGTATGACACAAGGGCCAAATTTCTTTTACCTGTTGTGGAGTTAAAAATTTTACATCTACTCCAATCGTCTTGGCCACACCTGCATATTGATGATATTCATCCATTCTATCTTTGGTGCTAGCTAATCGAATATTTGATACAACACTAAAACCAACATTTTTTCCTGTCTCTTCCTCTAATTTTTTATAAAGATCAACTGCATATTTGTGAAGTTGTCCAACCGAATAACTCATATTAAAAAGAGGTAATAATCCAGCAGCATGCCAAGTAGATCCTGAAGTAAGTTCTTTTCTTTCAATTAAAACTACATCTGACCAACCTTTTTTTGCTAGGTGATAAAGAGCACTAACACCTACTACCCCCCCCACCAACAACAACTACTTTTGTTTTAGTTTTCATTAGTCGATTCCTACTAAATTTTTATTCATTACGAAACAAAATTGTATTGTAAATAATCAAATTGAACTTCCTAATGGAATAGGACTTGAGACCATTGTGGTCAGCCAACAATCTTTTAAAGGCCCTTCCTCAGTATATTTTTCTACCTGCCAGTTAAATTTATGATAAATTTTTTCTTTGTCCAAAATTATAACCTCAAATTGAGCCCATTTGTCACTACGTCCAATCTCAGTTATTGTATGACTTAAATGATTTATAAGCATTTGGTAAGATTTACCTTTAATCATCATTTTGAAATGGGGTAATGGGCCAGTATATTTTTTATTACTAGGGTGCGCAAAATTCCAAGTTTGTTCGATTCCACTATCTTTAAATTTTTTATCATTGTTCATAAGTCCAGTTAACTGAATTTTTATAACTTCAACTGGTAAAATTGAATTTTTTGGAATTTGTATCTCTGCTTTTAACGAAATTGAATTTAATAAAAAAATTATGATTAGACTAAACGTTAAGTGCAGTTTTCTTGACATCTTTAAGAAATTCTTCTCTTTTTTTATCACTTACAAATGGTACAGCAAAATATCTTCTGTAATTGATATTATAAATGCCGCACATATGAAAAACTCCTCTTTTTAGTCTTCTAATTGGTAAATTTAAAAAAAATGTTGTTATTGCTAATCTTGGCGAGCCGTAAGTACAAAAAATTATTGCTTTTTTATCTCTAAGATTTCCAATTGGATATCCATAATTACCCCATAATTGTTTAAATCTAAATGCCCATGGTGGCGCCAAAACTTTATCTATCCACCCCTCTACTATTGCAGGCATTCTAAAATTCCAAATTGGTGCAATTAAAACAATTGTATCTGAAAAATCTATTCTTCTTCTATGATCTAATACTACGTCGTCAGGTTTTTCGCCTGCAAAGACTGGGTTAAATTTTTCCTTATAAAGATCAATTACATCTACTAAATGACCTTTTTCTTTTACTGTACTTATAAAAGTGTCTCTTATAGCTGCATTGAATGAATTATCATCGTAATGACCATATATTAAAAATATTTTTTTCATTTATTCCAAATTTTGTTTAAAGTTTCAACTCTTCCACAATTTTTTTTATATATTAAGTAATTTAAAAATTTTTCTTTATAATAGTCTTGATGAAAAGACTCTGCTATATAAAATTTATCAAACTTCTTAACAAATGTCACAACGTCTTTTTCTAAACCTTTTTCAATTTCATTAATTGATTTTTCAATTATTTTTTTTTCTTTTTGTGAATTATAAAATATAGCTGATCTGTAACTATATCCTTTATCACAAAATTGACCTGCGACATCAAATGGATCAATATTGACCCAGAAAATATCTAAAAGTTTTTTAAAATTTGTTTTTTTAGGATCATATTTAACTTCTATAGTTTCAATATGTCCAGTATCTCCATAAGTAACTTCTTTATATGTTGGATTTTTAGTTCTGCCACCTGAGTAACCTGAGATCACACCTATAACACCATCTACTTTTTCAAATGATTCTTCCATGCACCAAAAACACCCTCCAGCAAAATATGCTTTTTCTAAATCTTGAGCAAATAAAGATGTTTGAAATAAAAAAATAAAAAATAAAATTTTTTTCACTAATTCTTAATTACTGGGAACACTGGATTAGATTTTAGAAATAGTTTTTGATACTCCTGTTTAATACATTTATTTTCTATGTATTTTATACTGCCGTCTTCAGAAATTTTTTTAGTTTCTTCATGCTTAATACCGTACTGTAGCCATAAGGTTTTAGCCCCGATTTTGATAGCTTCTTTTGCAAACTTAGGTGTTTCTTCTGATGGTCTAAATATATCGACAATATCTATTTTTTCAGAAATTTTATCTAAACTTTCAACTACAGTTTCTCCATTAATTAATTCTCCTTTAGCAAAAGGATTGATAGGTATTACTTTATAACCAAAATCCTGCATATATTTCATAACAATATTGGCAGGTTTTCTTTTTAAATTTTTTGGATCTTCTCCTTTTTTTTCAGAGCTCACTCCAACCATTGCAATTGTTCTAGAGTTTTTAAGAATTTCTTTTATTTGTTCATCAGTCATTATTACTTAATTTTTATTTTTTTTAATTTGATCTTCACAAAATTTTTTAGCTTCATCTTTAGTCATAGGTTGATTTAATTGTTGACTTCCAGCTACGCAAGCATCAATAGCTCTTTTAAAATTATGATCTCTAAAGCCTAAAACTATATATAATCCTGCCATTATAAATATAACAATTAAAACATTTTTAATTGTCATTTATTTTTCCAAATAGGTTTTCTTTTCTCAAGAAATGCTGAAATTCCTTCTTGTGCATCCATTGCCATCATGTTAATTGTCATCATTTTACTCGTATATGCGTAAGCTTTTCTTAATGGCATTTCTAATTGCTTATAAAAAGTTTGCTTACCGATTTTGATTGTAAGATTTGATTTAGATGCAATTTTTTTAGCAATTTTTAAAACTTCACTATTTAATTTTGACTTATTGAAACAATCATTGATCAAACCAATTTCTTTAGCATAATTTGCTTTAATTGGTTCACCAGTTAACAGCATCTTCATCATTGGTTTTCTATTTATTTTTCTACTAACTGCAACCATTGGTGTGCTACAAAATAAACCTATGTTGACACCTGGTGTCGCAAATAAAGCATCTTTTGTGCTATAAGCTAAATCACAACTTGCAGCTAACTGACATCCGGCAGCGTAAGCTGCTCCATGCACTTTAGCAATTACTGGTTTTCTTCCTTCAACTATTTGAAGCATTAATTTTGAACAAAGATCAAATAATTTTTGATATTTTTCTTTTTTTTTTAAACCTTTTACTTCTTTTAAGTTGTGACCAGCACTAAATCCTTTTCCTGCTCCTTCAAGAATAATTACTTTGATTTTTTTATTATCATCTAATTTTTTAAAAACTTTAATTAAGTCATTTAAATTTTTAAAAGATAAAGAATTGTAAGTTTTAGGTTCATTTATAATAACCCTAGAAATATTTTTTTGATTTATAACTTTGATGTTCATTGAGAATTATTTAAGCTTACCTTCTTCTCTCATCTTTGCTCTTATTTTGGTAGCTGAGATTTCCTGGATTTCTTTTGACAGTTCGATTTCCTCAATTTTGTAGCCTACTCCTCTACCATAGCAAATATTTGTAATGTTAGGCACCATCATAATTTTAAATCGTCCTTTAAATTCTGGATTCAATCTATCCTCTATATTCTTTTTTACAGTCTCAAAATCAAATGGGTTATCATCCACTCCCTGAACATCTCTAATCTGAATACAAACTTGACCAGTCTTTTTTATTATCTCTTTAAATAACGTATAGTGGCCGTCGTGAAATGGTTGCCATCTTCCAAGCATTTGGGCTGTAGGTTTTTTATTGTCCCATTCGTAAGCCATTATTTTATTTCCTTATATATTTTTGGTGCCCAATTTTTAGCATCTTGTGTTGTAACATGAAAGTCAAACTTATTAGGCTTAACAAACATCTTATTAGTATCATCAAATCTTCCTTCTTTAATTGTATCTACCCAAATAATATAATCTGCTGGAAATATACTTCTTGCTTCCGGAGTTGGACAAATAAAATCTGCAACAACATAATTGCCTTTACTTTTTAGTTTTATTGCTAAATCTGCCATTCTATTTGCTTGTCTTTTTCTTCCCTCCTCCGAGAAATCCCAATCATTTGCTTTTGTTCTTACTTCATCAGCATTAAGTCTTTCTGCATTCAACATTGGGCCTAACTCATTTGCAAGAGTTGTTTTACCAGAACCAGGTAATCCCATAATTAAGATTATTTTCATAACTTTATTTTTTTACTTTGTATATCCCAAGCCATGCATTTACATCTTTACTAGCTATGTAATCAGATTTAAAAAATTCAATTTCTTTCAATATGTTATTTCTTTTTAAACTTTTAATTTTTTTATCAAAACCATAATCTTCATAAATTCCTTCATTAATGGTAAAACAGATATATCCATTATTCTTTGTTATTCTCACAAATTCTTCCAATGCAGAGGGCTTCACATGTCCAAAAGTAAAAGTTCCTACACACATGACCGCATCATAAAAATTGTCTTTGATATCAATAGATTGATTTAAATCAACTTTTAATAATCTTTGATAAAGATTTTTAGGAACGATATCTAGTAATTTTTGAGAAAGATCAGCACCATGAAAATTTTTATATTCAAACTTTTTTAATTCTAAACCAACTAATCCAGTTCCACATCCAGCATCAAATATTAGAGACTCTTTATTCTTTACATACTTTTTAAAAATATTAACAGTTTCTTTAGGACCAGTATAGTTCCACTCAATCATGTCTTTGTCATATTTATTATTCTCCCCCCACTCATCATAATATTTCATTACCTCATCCGTAGTTTTAAGTTTATAAATTGGAACTTTATTTCCCACATCTTTTTGTGACATATATATTTTACTCCATTAAACTACTTGAAACCCATTTATGAAATTGATGGGTTGGTCTGTCCATTACCGGTGAAAAATTTCCACCATCATAAACTATAGAATTTCTTCCCTCTTGCATACCTTCTATAGCCTTAATATCCTCAAACATAACTTCTTTCCAAAATCTTATATTTTCTTTTCTTAATTCTTTCAATTCATCACCATTTGCACTGTTATTTCCAACATAATACATTTGCATGTGTTCTTTTGTTTTATTCATTGCAAGAGGTTCTAACCAAAAAACATAAAAATGATCAATATGTAAACCAATCATAACATTAGGAAATAATGCTACATACTCAGAATTTTTACACCAATCTTTGTTCCAATTAGGGAAAGTTTTAAATTTTTTGTTACCCTTGATTGGTTGATTGTATTTTTTACTTCCTTGACCTGCAAACCTATTAGGTAATCCCTGAATATGATAATGATCATTGATGTTAGACACTTTGTTCAATTCTGGATGTATAGTTGGTAAGTGATAGCTTTCACAATAATTTTCGATTGCAAACTTCCAATTACTTTTTACCTCAAGATTAAAATATCCGTAATCTTCTGAATGAGTTATTAATTTTTGATCATCTTTATTTATAAATTTTGACCATCTTTGTTCTAATGGTTTAATATATTCATCAAATTTGATTTCATTAGAATTTATGTTAACGAAAATAATATCCATCCAAATTTTTGTTTTAATACTTTTTAATTTACTTTTATTTTTTTTAAATTTTTCAGAATTATGAACATTTAAACCACCGATATGAGGGGTCGCTACTAAATTCCCCTCAAAATCATATGACCAAGAATGATAAGGACATCTAATTACGTTTCTTAAGTTACAAGGTTTATCTAAAAGTTTATAGCCCCTATGACTACAAACATTATGAAATACACGAATATCTAAATTTTTATCTCTTAAAATTATCAAAGGAATCCCGAGCAGATTGTATGGTATAGCATCACCTACTTTTGGTATTGAGCTTCCAACTCCAATCACTGTCCACTTATTGAAAAAAACTTTATCTCTCTCATATTTTAGATAATTCTCATTAATATAACATTCATTTGGAAGGCCATTTGCACCCTCAATAGGCTTATTTACTCGTTCAAGTTTTTCAAAATCTATTATTTCTGATAATTTTGTATTTTTTTGATTTTGGTCCACAAAAAAAAATATCATGGCCATTATTTTTGAGCAACAAATTTCAGTCATAGTGTATGCTGAATTTCTTTGACAGCTTTTTCAAAAAAGATAATTATCTAATAAATGAATTTTTCTCTAGAAATAAGCCCTACAACAGATCTCGACACTGTTCCGGCAGTGAGTGACGTTTATATCACCATGTTGCCTGGTGGGGACTACAAAGAGACCGCCAAACAGGCTATTGAGCTTGTTAAAAAAGGATTTAATCCAGTACCACATTTTCCCGCTAGGTCTATGCATGATGAAAAAGAATTAAAAGATTATGTTTCAAGATGTAAAGATGGAGGAGTCAAACAGGTATTAATTATTGGTGGTGGTAGAGAACCTTTAGGAAAATTCGATAGTTCTTTTCAGCTCTTAGAGACAGGGTATTTTGAAAAGATGAAGATAGGAATTGCTGGACATCCAGAGGGGAGTCCTGATATATCCGATTCAAATTTAGAAAAAGCTATGATAGATAAAAAGCCTTATGCTGATTATATTGTAACTCAATGGTTACTTGATCCTCAACCTATTGTGGACTTCATCTCTAAACAAAGCATACCAGTGCATGTGGGAATTACTGGACCTCTAAAAATATCAAGCTTAATAAAATTTGCAAATATTGTTGGAGCAAAAAATTCCATAAACTTTCTTAAATCTAATTTTAGTAAGGCGTTAGATTTACTGAAACCTAAAGACCCTAATGATTTAATTGGGAAAGTTAAATCGCATACTGATTTCTTCCACATTTATACATTCGGCGGCTTGAAGGAAACTAACAAGTGGTTGAAGGAGAATGGTTATGTCTAAAGAATTTGACTATACTAAACTAAAACATGTTACTTCAGTTGATCAATCAGATCGAAAAGTACCATATAATTTGAGACAAAGTGGTCCAACAAAAGTTGAGATGTTAATCTCTACAAGAGTAAGAAAATCACCTTATTGGCATTTATCAATGCAAGCAGGTTGTTGGAGAGCAACAGTTTACAATCGAATTTATCATCCAAGAGGCTATGTAAAGCCTGAAGATGGTGGCGCAATGGTCGAATACGATGCAATCGTAAACCATGTAACAATGTGGAATGTAGCTGTTGAAAGACAAATTCAAGTAAAAGGTCCAGATGCAGAAAAATTTGTTGACTATGTAATAACAAGAGATGCTACTAAAATTTCACCTATGCGAGCAAGATACGTAATTTTGTGCAATGCATACGGTGGTGTTTTAAATGATCCAATACTCTTACGAATTTCAAAAGATGAGTTTTGGTTCTCTTTATCTGACTCAGATATTGGTATGTATCTTCAGGGAGTCAACGCAGATGGAAGATTTAATTGTACTGTAGATGAAATAGATGTTAGTCCAGTTCAAATTCAAGGTCCAAAATCGAAAGCACTTATGAAAGATCTTTGTGGAGATCAAGTTGATTTTGATAATATGCCATTTTATGGTCTAGCAGAAGTTAAGGTAGGAGGTAGAAGTTGTGTAATTTCTCAATCAGGTTTTTCTGGTGAAGCAGGATATGAAATTTATTTAAGAGACTCTACTCTTTATGCTGAGGATATGTGGAATGCAGTTCTGAATGCTGGAAAAAAACACAATCTAATGGTAATCGCTCCAGCACACCATAGAAGAATCCAAGCTGGAATTCTTTCTTGGGGTCAAGATATGGATGCTCAACATAATCCTTTTCAATGTAATCTTGGTTATCAAGTTTCACTTTCCGGAAAAGGTGAATGGAATAAAAAAGGAGACTATGTAGGTAAAACTGTATTAGAAAAAATGGGTAAAGAACTTAAAGAAGGTAAAAAACCTTATAAACTTCAGCTTGTAGGTCTTGAGCTTGGTGGTAAACCTATTGAAGAATACGCGCCTGATTTTTGGTTAGTTTCTGCCGAAGGTAAAGGGGAACCTGTTGGATTTATCACTTCTCCTTGGTTTCATCCTGAAAAAGGTCAAAATATTGCTATGGGATATGTTCCATTTGACGGTACGTTAAATGCAAACGGTTTTCCAAAAGGTAAAGTTGGAACTAAATTTAAAGTTCACTTACCGGAAAAATATTCTGATACCCCAGGGGAACCAGTTAATGCAGTAGTTGTGGATATTCCATTTAAAGAATCCTTTAATGCAAATACTAGAGAAGTTGTAAAAGGTTAATTATTTCAAGGAGAGGTTATTAAAAAAACCCTCTCCTTAAAATTTCAAATATGTCAAAAGGGTTTTTAATTGCGATTTGCTTTCTTATTACGATTGCACTAGTATTTGTACCATTATTTGTTTCTTACAAAGAGCAAAAAAATAAAAAAAAATAAATGTTTGGTGATTTTCTTAATATAATTTTTAAATCTATTAAATTAGATAAAACTCTTTATACAGAAAGCAAAAATTTTGGTGAAGCTTCGATTTATTATGCTGGAATAATAATGATATTAGATGGCATTGCTGGTGCAGTTGCAGCCAATACAATAATTAAAACTGCTGTAGCAATGTCAGGCCTGACAGCAATACTAACTTGGTTTGTGTGGGCAATATTTATTTATGTGATTGGTGTAAAACTTTTTCCAGATAAACAGACAAAAATCCCGTTTAAAAAAGTCTTAACTGCAGTAGGTTTTGCACATTCTCCAGGTTTATTAAGATTTTTTGCTGTAACTCCTGATTTAATGATTCCAATAATTTTTCTAACTCAATTCTGGATATTTGCAGGTTTAATAATATCAACAAAACATGTTCTTAATTTAAAGTCAAATTTTAAATCATTTGGGATAGTATTTCTCTCTTTTCTCATTATAGCTTTTTTATCTATATCATTCGTGATGAGTAGAATGAATGTATTACCAATTAACCAAATATAAAATTTCAATTTTTTTTATATTTTTTTAAATTAATTCTGAAATATTTTATATAAAAAAATCTAAAATATGAATATACTGACTCAATAAAACTCTTATCTTTATAATATTTCAAATCTTTGCTTATTAATTTTTGAATTTTAATAGAGAAAGGGCCAGATTTTATATACTTATTATCTAAATGTTGAATACAAAAATCCTTATCAATTTTATAATTTTTAATTGGTACAATTGTTGCTCTATATCTTTTCATATTTAAGCCATGCCAACCAATAGCTGACATTTCTCTTGTTTTTAATTCTGTATATGGATTATGTCCTAACCAATTATCTAAATTCCAAAATTCAGACTTTATAAAATTTTTAAATTCCTTAGCATCGTAAATCCACATTGCACAATAAGGATTTTTTAAAACCACAAAAATGTTTTTATTAATAATTATTGATTGGTCTAAATTCTTTGGTTGGTCGATACTCCATAAGATTTTATTCTTTTTTGATATCTCAGTTCTTAAAAAACCTAAATTAAATTTATTATTAATACATAAATCTTTATAATTTAACCAAGCTTTAAAGTTTTTTTTATTAAATAAAATATCGTCCTCAGAATAAATAAAATAATCAAATTGATTTTTTTGCTTTTCCATCAAGGATCTGCATTTCCAGGATAATTTATGTGGATCTTCATTTATTAAATTATGAGTGACATAATTTACAAATCTTATTCTTTTTTTAATATCAATATTAGTGTGAACAAAAATATATGTTTTTTGTGAGAGACTTAAATAATTTTTTATAACTTTATTAAGTTTCTTTAAGTCTATTTTTTTTCTATTCGTAACAAAAAAGGTTATATGAACACATATTTTCATTTATTTAAATTGGAAAAATAGTTTTAGAAATCCGGCAGGATTTACATATTTTAAATCCCATAAGAATTAAATTTTGAGAAACACTTTCATCCTCTTCTTTACATTCATCACATATATTGTCTAAATCTTTTAAATTTTTTTCAATTTCTTTATCTTCAGTCATTGTCAGTCAAACCAGCACCTGCCGCGCCCTCCTTTAAACTATCTGTCTCCTCTACAAAAGTATCCTCAGCAAGTTTATAAAGATTTTTCCAATCTTGATCAGAAAAATTATCTTCATTATTTAAAAAACTTATTTCTACTTGATTTGCTAACACTGGAATCTCTTCGTTCCAAAAATTTGAGGAAACACTTGTGTTAAAATTTAACAAAAATTTACTATCATCAAATGAAAATAATAATTTTTTTCCAACAATTTCTGAACCTCTACTTAAAAAAGGCAAAAGTAACAATGGATAAGCTAATTTTTCAATAGAACACCTTGTTAGAGATTCTATGTCTTTAACTTGATCAATAAAATTTACTCCTAAGGTGATCGGACAAAAAGATAATCCATTTGATTTGTTAACTTTATTGATTAATTTTATATCATTAAAATTTTCTTTTTTCTTATTTTGATAATATTGATTAAGATGTTTAATTCCTGGAAAACCAAATAATTCGGATAGCCTTATAGATTTACCAACTTCTTCAGCTATACCCCAAGAATAACCAGCTGCTCGGCTTGCCCTTTTAGCTGTTGTCTCAATTTCACTTAAAGATTTCATAATTTAAGAGAAAGTTTTATAAACCCATTGCTCATCGTAATTTTTTAATTCGTTTGGAAGTGGTGCGCCTTGAAACATACATATTCTCAGCCACTTGTCAGATCTTGGGTCAAATTTTAAAGCTCCAAAAAAAGATAATTTTAATCGCAACATATCAATCGGTACTATATTTTCTCCTATAGTATTGTCTTGTATTTCTGAATATGGAAAGTTTTCAATAATAAAAGCCCTTCTTACAACATGTCTTAAATCAGAATTATCAATTAAAAACTGATTAATTTTCAAATTTTTTTTTAAAGACAATAATCTTTCATATAATTTTTTTATGTCTCTCGCTATTGCAAGGGGTTGCTCTAAATCTCCACCATTCTCTTTAAACCGGTTAGCTAATCTTGGCTCTTCTTTATTTTTTGAAATAAACCAAAATTTTTGATTATTATTTTCTTTATTAAAATCAATTTTCAGAATATTTGAATACTTATTTTCTAAAATTTTCTTTAGGTCTTTTACATTTCGTTCAGTAGGAATATTAAAATATTTTTCTTCCTCTGAGCTCATTTGACCAACTAAAGGCTGAACTATTTCACCAAAAGGTTCCATCATAATTGAGACAATATATTCAATACACTCCTCACAAGTTTCTTTTTCAAGCCAAAGGTAAATTTCATTAAAAGGATAATCTTTTTTGAAATTAAATTCGTTTTCCAAAAAAAGAGTAAATTTTCTAACATCTTGAAGTAAAAGCTTAATCTTTTTAAGCTGGTATTCACTTTCCGTATTCCAACTTGTAATATTTTTAATAGAATTTTTAACACACTCTTTAAATAAACTTATATCTTTAGTTTTTACAATTTTAATTTCTCTAATTTTTTTAAGTGCAACTTCTCTACTAAGAATCCAATTATTAAGTAAAGTTGGATGATTAACAATAAATGGGGCCATCCCTAATCCAGTTGAATTTCCAATTCCTAAATTTCTACAAATTTTTGAATCTAGGTTAACAGCTAATTTAGGATTTCTTTTTTTTGCGACATGATTAACTTGATCAAATGTAAATTGTCTCACTAGATAAACTAACATCATTTCTAATCTAAATGGTCCGTTAATTTCTTCTCTATTTTTAATTCTGAATCGATCTGCTAAACCAAACTTGCCTGATCCATATACAGCTGTTGTTCTGTATAAAT
Source organism: uncultured Pelagibacteraceae bacterium (assembly GCA_902573705.1). Classification (GTDB taxonomy): domain Bacteria; phylum Pseudomonadota; class Alphaproteobacteria; order Pelagibacterales; family Pelagibacteraceae; genus Pelagibacter. The sequence goes on along the minus strand of CACGKR010000006.1, from coordinate 2,486 downwards.
ACCCCACTTTTTTAAGTAAATCTAAATTGGGTTGAGTTCCATTACTTAAACTTTCAACAACATGATCAAATACTCTTACTGATTTATTTGCTCTGGATAATGTTAATTCTTTATAAGAAAGCCTACCCACTTCTTGCTTTGGAACTTCATTTCTTAGTCTTTCAATATCTTCTTTTAAAGGTACTCCATCATGCAATGTAAAAGCTGCATCCCATTTAGTTGCTATTACTCTATCTGATCTTTCATAATCATTAATTTTGTTTGCATAACAAATTAAGGAGTAAACCCTGTCTCTTTTTTTAAAAGAATATACTGCTATACCAAATCCATCTTTATCTAAATCAAATAGATCTTTTTTATAATCCCAATCTTTAAATTCATTTAAAAAACTTCTTAAAAAAGACAATCTAGATTGGTGAAATGATCCTAGCCTTGAAAGCTTCATAATGATATTGGGATCTCTTAATTCTACATTCATATCTAAATAGTCTTATAAAAATTATACCAATTGTTACCAAGTATTCCATTGGTCTCAGTTTCTGAAAAACCAACTTTTTTTAAACCTGCTTCTAAGTTAACAAAACCTCTTGCATCTTCAAACCATTTTGGTTGAATTGGAAAGCCTGGTTTATTTTTTGATCCTTCTCCATAATTCTTACTTTTAGACCAAGTTCCATTTCTCATCCATTCAACAACTTCATCTGGTTGATTTAAACAAAGATCAGAACCAATTCCAATATTTTTTACACACATAACTTCAGCTGTTCTAGCTATCATTTCACAAAAACTTTCCAAAGTACAATTTGTATTATTTTTGAGATGATGCGGATAAAGAGATAAACCTAAAATACCACCACTATCACTTAAAATTTTTAATAATTCTGAAGATTTGTTTCTTTTAGCCGCGTGCCAAAATAAAGGGTTAGCGTGAGTTATAGCAATTGGTTTTTCGCTTATTTCTATTGCATCAAAAGTACTTTTCTCTGCTGAATGAGACATGTCTACGACAATACCTACTCTATTCATTTCTTTTATTACTTCACGGCCAAAATTTGTTACACCACTATCAATCTTTTCATAACATCCTGTAGCCAGCAAGGATTGGTTATTATAAGTTAGTTGCATAAATCTACATCCAAGTTCGTGAACTTTTTCAACTAAATTAATGTCGTCTTCGATTGGTGAGCAATTTTGAAATCCAAAAAAAATTGCTGTTTTCTTCTCTCTATTAGCTTTCTCAATATCCTTAAAATTGTTTCCAAGAAAAATTAAGTCTGAGTTTTCCTCAAATAATTTTTTCCACTTTTGGATTTCATTCAAATGTTCATCAAAATCCTCATGATATACGATGGTCACATGCACTGCATCAAGCCCAGCCTCTCTATTAATTTCAAAAATTTTTCTAGACCAGTTGCAATATTGTAGATTATCTATTTTAAATTTCATTTTGATGAATAATCATAAAGCATATCAATATGTTTTTTAAATACTATTTATTTTATTGAAATTATTATTTAATTTTGAAATAAAGATTATGCTTACAATATCATGAAAAATATTAAAAAACTCAAAGTCTCTATTGTAATGGGTAGTCAATCTGACTACAAAACTATGAAATTAGCTACTAAAATTCTTAAAAGCTTAGCCGTTAAATTTGAAACGAAAATAATATCGGCTCACCGAACTCCAAATAGGATGTTTAAATATGCTAATTCTGTAGATAGAAATAGTATTGGTGTAATAATTGCTGGTGCAGGAGGGTCCGCTCATCTTCCTGGCATGATTTCAGCTTTAACAACAATTCCTGTTTTAGGTGTTCCAATTGAGAGTAAAAAACTTAAAGGGCTAGATAGCCTCTTATCTATTGCGCAAATGCCCAAAGGTATTCCTGTGGGAACTTTAGCAATAGGTGAAGATGGGGCAATTAATGCTGCTTTATTAGCTGCCTCAATTCTCGCAAATAGCAATCCTGTTATTAAGAAAAAATTAAAAAGTTGGCGACTATCTCAAACTAAATCGGTAAAGAAAAATCCAAAATTATAAAAGGATGACATTTAAAAATCTTGGAATCATTGGTGGAGGTCAATTAGGTAGTATGCTGTCCTCAGCAGCAAAAAAATTAGATATAAAAACAGTTGTTTATTCAGACGATAAAGATGCTCCAGCACAAAAATTTTGTGATGAATTTATTTTTGGAGGATACGATGATAAGCAAAAAATATTAGAATTTATTAGTAAAGTTGATGTTGTTAGTTATGAATTCGAAAATATTCCTTATGAAACTCTTAATGAAATGAATAAATTAAAACCTGTTTTACCAAAACCATCAGTTAATAGACTTATACAACATAGAATTGCTGAAAAAGATTTTATAAATAAGCTTAATATAAGAACAACAAGATATGTATCTATAGAAAAGAAATCTGATATTGAAACATTAGAAGATTTTTTACCAGGAATTTTGAAGACTACTACAATGGGCTATG
>CACGKR010000005.1 GCA_902573705.1 uncultured Pelagibacteraceae bacterium | reverse complement strand
AACTTATATTTGCATTTGGAATAAGTTTCCAATTACCGGTTGTTTTGAGCTTATTAGCAAGAGTAGGTTTAATTGATTCTGTATTTTTAAAAAAAAGAAGAAAATATGTAGTTGTGATTATTTTTGCAGCAGCTGCATTGTTAACTCCACCAGATCCTATAACACAAATCGGTTTAGCTATTCCTTTATTAATTTTATATGAATTGTCAATATTTTCAGTAAAATTTATAGAAAAAAAAAATTTAAAAAACTCGGATGCATAATTTAAAAGAAATCAGAAAAGATTTTGAAGCTTTTAAAAAATCTCTAGAAAAAAGATCGATTGATATAGATTTCAATAAACTAAAAAATTTAGATAAGGAAAATAGAGAATTAATTCAAAAAAAAGAAAAATTAGAAAAAGAAAAAAAGGATATTTCAAAATCTAAAGACAAGTCTTTATTTGCAAAATCAAAAGAAATTTCTTTATTTTTAGAAAAAATTACTAATGAACAAAAATCATCAAAGGAAGATCTAGAAAAAATATTATCAAATATACCTAACATACCTCATAAAGATGTACCGAAGGGTAAAGATGAGCATGACAATGTTGAAGTTAATAAGTCTGGCAAAATACCTAACTTCGATTTTATTCCAAAATCTCACTATGAATTAGGTGAAAATTTAGGAATGCTTGATTTTGATCTAGCAACTAAGACTACAGGTTCAAGATTTGTTTTTGTTAAAAATAAATTAGCTATGCTCGAAAGAGCTCTTTCAAATTTTATGCTAGATATTCATACATCTAAAAATGGATATGAAGAAATTTCACCACCTTTATTAGCTTCTGAAAATACAATGTTTGGTACCGGTCAACTCCCAAAATTTGAAAACGATCAATTTGAAGTTAAACTTGAGGAAGGGACTGATAGAAAATTTTTGATACCCACAGCTGAAGTAATCTTGACTAATATGGTTAAAGACAGAATTGTTGACATTAAATCATTACCTTTGAGATTTGTTGCCTCAACACCTTGTTTTAGAAAAGAAGCTGGAAGTTATGGAAAAGATACTAAGGGAATGATTAGACAGCACCAATTTTATAAAGTTGAATTAGTAAGCATAGTTGAACAAACTAAATGTTTAGATGAACTAGAAAGAATGACTAATTGTGCAACGAATATTTTAGATCTTCTAGAATTACCTTATAGAAAAATGATCTTATGTACTGGTGATATGGGTTTTAGTGCTGAAAAGACTTACGATATCGAAGTTTGGCTCCCATCCGAAAATAAATATAGAGAAATATCATCTTGTTCATCATGCTCTACATTTCAAGCAATTAGGATGAAAACTAGATACAAAAGTCATGATAAGGAAACTCTGTATGCTGGGACTTTAAACGGTAGTGGATTAGCTATTGGAAGAACTTTAATTGCAATACTAGAAAATTATCAACAAAAAGACGGTTCAGTAAATGTGCCAAAAATTTTAAGACCTTATATGAATAATTTAGAAAAAATTTCACTCAATTAAAGTTGTTTTAATCTCTTAGATAGTATAAATATTCATTTTTATTAAAGGAGTTTTATGGAAAGTTCAGGAATAGGGCAATTTATACCATTAATACTAATTTTTGTTATTTTTTATTTTTTCTTAATAAGACCTCAACAAAAAAAAGTTAAAGAACATAAGGCAATGGTAGAAGGTTTAAAAAAAGGTGATAAGATTGTAACATCTGGAGGTATCACTGGTACAATTTCAAGAGTTATAGACAATGATAAAATCGAAGTAGAAATTGCTGAAAATGTAACAGTTGAAGTTGTAAGAGGCACAGGCGTTCAAAGCTTAATGAATTCTCAAGAAATAAAAAAATAATTTTTATTAAAATAAAGTGTTAAACTTTTCAAAATTAAGAATTTTTTTTGTTACACTTATTTCTTTATTGTTTATATTAATTGCTTCATCAAACCTTTTTAAGTTTAGTAATGATTTATTAAATAAAAAAATAAATCTTGGACTAGACCTACAAGGTGGATCATATCTTTTATTAGAAATTGATAATACCCCTGTAATTGAGCAAAAACTACAAAATTTGACAATTACTATTAGAAATTATTTTAAAGAGAAAAATATAAGAATAAATAATCTTAAACTTTCAAATCAAAAACTTTCATTTACTGTAGACAATGAATTTAAACAAGTAGTAATAGATGAATTTAGTGATGAAAAAAGTGTTTTAAATCCATATTATCCAAGATTTAAATCTCATCAATTAGATGTTAACGAAGAAAACGATATCTTTAATATAAAATATTCAAAACAAGGATTAGTCGAACTTAAAACATCATCTCAAGATCAAGCTTTAGAAATTGTAAGAAGAAGAATCGATGAAATTGGTACCAATGAGCCTAATATTCTTAAAAGGGGCAATGATAGAATTTTAGTTGAGCTTCCAGGATTAGACGATCCAATGAGGATTAAATCATTACTTGGAAAAACAGCTAATTTAACCTTTAGATTTGTAACTACAGATACTGAAGATTCTTTTGGATCTGAAAAGTTAGAATACGAAGATAGTAGCGATGAGTCTATCGTTAGTAAAAGAATTATCCTAAGTGGAGATAATCTTTTAGATGCTCAGCCAAGAATGAATACCGAAACAAATGAAACTGTTGTCTCATTTACTTTAGATAGAGTGGGGGCTAAAAGATTTGGTAAAGCTACTTCAACGGGTATTGGAAAACAATTGGCGATAGTTCTTGACGGTAAAATTATAAGCGCACCAGTCATAAGAGATACTATTGCTAGTGGATCTGGTCAAATAAGTGGTGGTTTTACATTTCAATCTGCTACTGATCTTGCATTACTTCTTAGATCAGGTGCTTTACCTGCGCCATTGAATATTATCGAGGAGAGAACTGTCGGTCCAGATCTTGGACAAGACTCTATTAATGCTGGAGTTATTGCACTGGCAATCGGATTTTCTCTTGTTATTTTATTTATTTTTTTTAAGTATAAAGTATTTGGACTTATCACTAATATAGCATTAATTATTAATTTATTTCTTTTAATTGGTATTTTAACAATATTTGAAGCTACTTTAACATTACCTGGAATTGCAGGGATAATTTTAACAGTTGGTATGGCTGTTGATGCTAATGTTTTGATATTTGAAAGGATTAAAGAAGAGTTAAAAGATGAAAAAAACAATCTAATTGCTTTTGATAGTGGTTATACTAAATCAAGAACTGCTATTCTTGATGCAAATATAACAACCTTAATTGCTGCAATCATATTATTTTTTATGGGATCTGGTCCAATCAAAGGATTTTCTTTAACTTTAGGTGTTGGAATTTTCACCACACTATTTTCAGTTTATTTTATAGCTAGATTATTAACTGTTATATATGTGGCTAAAAATAAAGAGAAAGTTGGGCTAATTTAAATGATAGCTTTTAATAAACATTATAATAAGTTTAAAATTCTCTCAATCTCACTTGTTGTAATTTCACTTTTATTATTATTATTTAAAGGTTTGAATTTTGGAATAGATTTTAAAGGGGGGACTTTGATTGAACTAAGATCAACAGATTCAAAGATAAATGTATCTTCATTAAGAGATAATCTTAGTCAAATGAATTTGGGAGATGTTTCAGTAAAAAATTTTGGAAATGAAACTGATTTTTTAATAAAGTTTGAAAATAATGAAAATAAAAACGTAATTGAGGAAATAAAATTAAATCTCGATAAATCTTTTGGAAATAATTTTAATTTTAGAAGAGTAGAGAATGTAGGGCCTAAAGTTAGTGCAGAATTGTTAAAATCTGGAATTATAGCTATATCGGTAGCTTTAATTTTAATGCTGATCTATATTTGGATTAGGTTTGAGTGGCAGTTTAGTCTTGGAGCCATATTGGCTTTATTTCATGATGTTATTGTAACATTAGGTTTATTCTCTCTTCTTGGACTGGAAATTAATTTGTCAATTATTGCTGCTGTTTTAACCATTGTTGGTTATTCAATGAATGATACAGTAGTTATTTTTGATAGAGTAAGAGAAAATTTAAGAAAATATTCTGATATAAAAATTTTTGATTTAACAAATATTTCAATAAACGAAACCTTATCGAGAACTTTAATTACTTCGATAACAACTTTATTAGCTTTATTTTCTATATTTTTTTTTGGTGGTGAAATTTTAAGAGGCTTTTCTCTTGCTATGATTTTTGGTGTAATTTTTGGAACATATTCATCAATATATATTGCAAATACAGTTTTAGTTGGACTTAGAGTGTCTCAAAAAACTGTTTTGAAAGAAGATGATAAAAATTAATATAAATTTTGAGCCGCTACCATTGTTAGCAACATAGGTAAAGACAATAATGTATTTGTTCTTGAAAATAGCATTGCAGTTCTTGCAGATTTTGTTTTAAGTTCAGGCTCACATTCAACAATTCCCAAAGCTCTCTTTTGATTAGGCCAAATAACAAACCATACATTGAATGCCATAATTAAACCCAACCACATTCCTATTCCTATAGCAGTATGTTTTGGTACTCCGGAACCAATACTTAGTGTCATTGCATCGTGTAAATAACCATTTAGACCAGCAAGAATTAATCCAGATAAAACTGTAAATGCTGCGGCCCATCTAAAATAAAATAATGCAGCAGGAGCTATAACTTTACCAATAGCAGGTTTTTGTTCATCAGGTATTTTTCCCATGTTTGGAATTTGGACAAAATTAAAATACCATAGTAAACCAATCCACATTATACTAACAATTACGTGAACATATCTAGCGACCCAGCTCCAAAAAATTCTGTCAAAACTAAATCCATCATATTGATAAAATAAGCCAAGAAATAAAACAACTCCAATTGCTAAAGAAGTATGTATTGTTTTTGAAAGGGATGAAAGTAAATTGCCCATACAATACTAATATACTAATTCCATACAAATATAACAATAATTATTATTTAGTTTAAAAGTGGTTTTAAAAATTTTCCCGTATAACTATTGCTAATGTTAACAATTTCTTCAGGTTTGCCCTCTGCGATAATTTTTCCGCCTTTAACACCTCCTTCAGGGCCCATATCCACTATATAATCTGCAGTTTTTATCACATCTAAATTATGTTCTATAACCACCACAGTATTTCCGAGTGAGACAAAAGTATGCAAAATTTCTAATAATTTTTTTATATCATGCTGGTGTAATCCAGTAGTAGGTTCATCTAAAATATACATAGTTCTACCAGTCGAGCGTTTAGACAATTCTTTTGCAAGTTTTATTCTCTGAGCCTCACCTCCAGATAAAGTTGTAGCTTGTTGTCCGATTTTTATGTATCCGAGACCAACTTTTTTTAACGTAAGTAGTTTGGTTTTTATATTAGATATATTTTCAAAATATTCGCAACCCTCGTCTACAGTCATGTCCAATACATCAGCAATACTTTTATCTTTAAATTTTATCTCTAAGGTTTCCCTATTATACCTTGTTCCTTTACACTCATCACATTGTATATAAACATCAGGTAAAAAATGCATTTCATAAGTAATTACACCATCTCCCTCGCAGGCTTCACACCTTCCTCCCTTAACATTAAAAGAAAATCGACCTGGCTTATAACCTCTAGTTTTAGACTCTGGCAAGCCTGTAAACCAATCTCTTATTGGACCAAATGCACCTGTATATGTTGCTGGATTAGATCTAGGTGTTCTACCAATAGGTGATTGATCGATATCAATAATTTTATCAACTAGTTCAGTTCCTTTAAATCCTTTAAAAGGTTTCGGAATTTTTCTAGATTTATTATTATTTAAAGTTAAATTTAATGCATTATACAAAGTCTGCAATACTAGTGTAGATTTACCGCTCCCAGATACACCTGTTACACAAGTTAAACTTCCAAGTGGTATCTTTAAATTTACATTATCTAGATTATTGCCAGTAGCTCCAGTAATTTCCAAAAATCTTCCATTCTTTGCTAATCTTCTTTTTTGAGGAACATGAATTTTTAACTTATTTGAAAGATATTTTCCTGTAATACTATTTTTATTTTGACTTATTTCTTTAAATGAACCCTGTGCAACTATTTCACCTCCCTTATTGCCGGCTTCTGGACCAAGATCAACTATATGATCTGCATTTTCCATTGTTTCGGTGTCATGCTCAACTACAATTACTGTGTTGCCTAAGTCTCTTAATCTTTTAAGTGCATTAATTAATTTAACATTATCTTTTTGATGAAGACCAATAGATGGTTCATCAAGTACGTATAATACACCTGTCAGTCCAGATCCTATCTGTGAAGCTAAACGAATTCTTTGTGCTTCTCCACCTGATAATGTTCCAGACTCTCTTGATAAAGTTAAATAATCAAGACCAACATTTAACAAAAAATTTAATCTTTCATTTATTTCTTTTAAAATATGTTCAGCAATTTTTATTTGTCTTTTATCAAGTGAATTTTTTAGATTTTCAAACCATTTAGCAGCATCAGAAATTGATTTTTCAGTGACTTCACTTATATGTAAACCATTAATTTTAACACATAGAGCCTCATCCTTAAGTCTATGACCATTACATCTTTCACATTTTGTATCTGATTGATATTGGGAAATTTCTTCTCTTTTCCAATCACTATCCGTTTCTAAATATCTTCTTTCAAGATTATTTATTACTCCTTCAAACGTTTTTTTATGTGAATATTTTTCATATCCATCATCATATGAAAATTTTATTTCTTCATCATCAGATCCATAAAGAATTATATCTTTTATCTTTTTAGATAGTTTTGACCACTTTTCTTCTAATGAAAACTCATAATGTTTCGCAAGTGAAGAAAGAGTTTGTGCATAATACAATGTTGTAGTTTTTGCCCAAGGCTCAATAGCACCATCTGCTATACTTTTTTTTTCATTTGGTATAACTAAATTCGGATCTACATTTAATTTTATTCCAATTCCTTCACATTCTTCGCATGCACCAAATGGACTATTAAATGAGAAGAGTCTTGGTTCAATTTCTTCAATTGTAAAGCCACTTTCAGGGCATGCAAATTTTGTTGAAAAAATTAATTTTTCTAATTTTCTGTATTTTTTAGGTAAAGTTTCATCCTCATATTCAACAAAAACTAAACCATTAGCTAGATTAATCGATGACTCAATACTCTCAGCCAGTCTATTTCCTAAAGATGAACTGAGAACTATTCTATCAACAAGAATATAAATATCGTGTTTAATTTTTTTATTCAATTCAGGAATTTTTTCAATATCATACAAAATATTATCTATTTTAATTTTCCTGAACCCTCTTTTTTTATAATTTAAAATTTCTTTCCTATATTCTCCTTTACGTCCTCTAACTACTGGTGCATAGATATATATTGTTGATTTTTTGGGAAGTGTTTTAATTTTATCTACGATCTGTGTTACAGTTTGTGATGTAATTGGCTTACCTGTGAAGGGAGAGTAGGGTATTCCAGCTCTTGCATACAATACTCTCATATAATCATAAATTTCAGTTACTGTTGCTACAGTAGATCTTGGATTCTTTGATGTATTTTTTTGTTCTATAGATATCGCAGGGCTTAATCCCTCAATTAAATCTACGTTCGGTTTTTTCATTTTATCTAAGAATTGTCTTGCATATGCTGATAAACTTTCTACATATCTTCTTTGTCCTTCTGCATAAACTGTATCAAAAGCTAATGAAGATTTTCCAGATCCAGATAGTCCAGTTATTACAATAAATTTATCTTTTGGTATTTCTAAAGAAATATTCTTCAAATTATGTTCTTTAGCTCCCTTAATAACTATCTTTTTGATCATATTTTTTCTTGCTTTGAACTAATAAAATTAATATTCAGAGTAAATTGTGGTATAAATCTATTTAATTAATTTAACAAATAATAAAATATTATGGCTGGAAGTTTAAATAAAGTACTTTTAATTGGTCGTTTGGGCGCAGATCCTGAAATTAAACAAATGGTTAATGGTAAAAGTGTTGCAAGACTAAGCTTAGCAACAAGTCAATCCTGGAAAGATAAAAATAGTGGTGAAAAAAAAGAAAAAACTGAATGGCACCGTATAGTTGTATTTAATGAAGGTTTGGTAAATGTTGTTCAACAGTATCTTAAAAAAGGTGCTCAAATTTATGTTGAAGGTCAATTGACAACACGTAAGTGGAAAGATGAACAATCTGGCCAAGATAAATACTCAACTGAAATAGTTATTCAAGGATATAACTCATCACTTACAATGCTTGGAGGCGGAAACTCTGGTGGTGGGATTGCTAATGATAATACTCAATCTTCAAATAATAATGATGAAGCATCACAAATATCAAATGATATGGATGACGAAATTCCTTTTTAATATCTATGCAAAAAACTGAATTTCCTGAAGAAAAAAATATAAAATTAATTTCTATGCATGACGAGATGAGTTCGTCTTATCTTTCTTATGCGATGAGTGTGATTGTAAGTAGAGCTCTACCAGATATTAGAGATGGATTAAAACCGGTACATAGAAGAATTTTGTATGCAATGTATAAAGGTGGTTATGACTGGTCAAAACAGTTTAGAAAGTCAGCAAGAATTGTTGGTGATGTTATTGGTAAATACCATCCTCACGGAGATCAATCAGTTTATGACGCATTAGTTAGAATGGTTCAAGATTTTTCAATGAGCTTACCATTAGTAGATGGACAAGGTAATTTTGGATCTATTGACGGTGATCCAGCTGCAGCTATGAGATATACAGAGACAAGATTATCAAAAGTTTCACAATTTTTGATTGATGACATTGAGAAAAATACAATTATTTTTAAAAGCAATTACGATGAAACAGAGAAAGAACCAACAGTTTTACCTGCTCAATTTCCAAATCTTTTAGTCAATGGAGCGGGAGGAATTGCAGTTGGCATGGCAACAAGTATTCCACCACATAATCTAGGTGAAATCATTGATGGAACATTGGCACTTATTGACAATAAAGACATTAAGATTAAAGATTTAATGAAACATATTCCGGGCCCTGACTTTCCAACTGGTGGGGTGATAATTGGTAAAGATATCATTAAACAAGGATACAACAAAGGCAGAGGTTCATTTAAAATAAGAGGAGAAATTTCTATTGAAAATCTTAAAAATGGAAGAGAGCGACTTGTGATAACTTCGATACCTTATCAAGTTAATAAGTCTGTGTTAAACGAAAGAATTGCACAATTAGTAAGAGAAAAAAAAATTGAAGGTATAAAAGATATCCGTGACGAGTCAAATAGAGAAGGTATAAGAGTTTCGATAGATTTAAGAAATGGTGTTGAACCGGAAACTGTTAAAAGACAGCTTTATAAAAATACTCAAATTGAAAGTTCATTTGGTTTTAATACTTTAGCTATAGTTGATGGTAAACCTGAAACTTGTAATTTAAAAGATTTTTTAACAAATTTTTTAACATTTAGAGAAGATGTTGTTATAAAAAAAACAAAATTTGATTTACAAAAAGCTGAAGAAAGAGCACATATTTTAATTGGGTTGTCAGTATCAATTGAAAATTTAGATAAAATTATTAAAATTATCAGAGGATCCAAAACGCCAGATGAAGCAAAAAAATTAATTCTAAAAGCTAAGTGGAAAATAAATAAAACACAAAAAATTATTTCTTTAATTGAGTCAAAAAAAACAAAAAGTATTTATTCAATTTCTTCTTTACAAGTCGATGCAATTTTAGAATTAAGATTACAAAAATTAACAGCTTTAGGAATTAATGAGATAGAAATAGAAATAAAAAAATTAGCTGAATTAATTTCAAAATATAAAAAAATAATATCCTCAAAAAAAGAATTACAAAAAGTTATTAGCGATGAACTTAAAAAGATAAAAGAAAGATATTCAATTCCAAGAAGGACAAAAATAATTGATGCAGTTTTAAATTACGATATTGAAGAAACAATTCAAAAACAATCAGTTTTAATTACAGTTACGCTGCAAGGCTATATCAAGAGAGGGTCTTTAAATAGTGTTAAAATACAAAAAAGAGGTGGTAAAGGAAAAACAGGTATAACTACTAGAAATGAAGACTCTGTAGTTCAAACTTTATCTGTAAATACACACACATCTGTTTTATTTTTTTCAACTGAAGGTCTAGTTTATAGAATAAAAGCTTGGAAAATTCCTGAGGGATCTGCATCCTCTAAAGGAAAATCTTTGTTTAATATTTTACCACTTAAAAATCATCAATCTATTAGCTCAATTATGCCTTTTCCAGACGATGAGACAGAAGTTAAAAGTTATCAAATTGTTTTTGCTACTGCTCAAGGTAAAATAAGAAAAAATAGTCTAGAAGATTTTTCATCAATTAATTCGGCAGGTAAGATAGCTATGAAACTAGACGCTAATGATAAAATAGTTGGTGTTAAGATTTGTAAGGATGATCAAGATATAATTTTAAGCACTAAACTTGGTAAATGTATAAGGTTTGAGTGTAATAAATTAAGAGTTTTTAAAGGAAGATCTTCCAAAGGAATAAAAGGAATAGTTTTAGCCCCAAATGACCAAATTGTATCTTTATCTATAATTGATAATGATAAAAACATGAAAAATGTGAAAAAATCTAAAAACGAAAAATCTGAAATTAAAGCAAAAGAAAAATTTATCTTATCAATTACAGAAAATGGATATGGTAAAAAAACTCTTCATACTGATTATAGAGTTACAAATCGAGGAGGAAAAGGAATTATAGGAATAGTTAATTCTCCAAGAAATGGAAATATCTCCTCATCATTTCCTGTTTTTGAAGGTGATGAAATTTTGATTTCCACAAATAAAGGAAGAGTTATTAGAGTTGCTGTGAAAGAAATCAGAACTGCAGGACGAAATACTCAAGGTGTTAGAATAATTAAATTATCAGGTGAAGAGAAAGTTGTTTCAGCTGATAAAATTGATGATAATTTAGTTTAATGAATAAAGTTGCTATATACCCTGGCACATTTGACCCAATAACGTTCGGTCATATTGATGTTATTAAAAAAGGTTTGAAATTATTCGATAAGATAGTTGTAGCTGTTTCTGATGTAGATAATAAAAACTATCTTTTTGACTCAGATGAAAGAATTGAAATTGTAAAAAAAGCTTTATTTTCTGATTTAAAATTGAATAAAAAAAAAATTTCAATCATTTCTTTTACATCATTAACTACTGATATATGTAAAAAACACAAATCAAACATTATATTAAGAGGATTAAGAGCTGTTTCAGATTTTGAATATGAATTTCAATTAGCCGGAATGAATCGAAAACTTAATAATAATATTGAAACCATATTCTTAATGTCAGATGTTGAAAATCAAATTATATCATCAAAATTTGTTAAAGAAATTGTCAAATTAAAAGGTGATATTAAGAAATTTACAACTAAAACCACTATCAAATTATTAAAAAAAAAGTATGAATAAAATATTAACTAGTTTATTTTTTTTCTTTTTAATATGCAATCAATCAATGTCAGAGGAGAATATTATGATTTTAAAATTAAAAGATGGGGACGTAAAAATAGAATTATTTGAAGATGTAGCACCTAATCATGTAAAAAGAATAAAAGAGTTAGCTGACTCAGGAAAATACGATGGAGTAGTCTTTCACAGAGTTATTGATGGTTTTATGGCACAAACTGGTGATGTTAAATTTGGAAATTCTTCATCAGATGATTTCAACTTAAACAGAGCAGGTATGGGTGGATCTGAATTACCAGACTTAAAACAAGAGTTTAATAGTCTTCCTCATGATAGGGGAACTTTATCTATGGCCAGATCATCAGATCCAAATAGTGCGAATAGCCAATTTTTTATATGTTTCAAAGCAGCGGCATTTTTAGATAGACAGTATACCGTTTTTGGTAAAGTCGTTGAAGGTATGGAATTTGTAGATAAAATTAAAAGAGGAGATGAAAGTAATAATGGAGCAGTTTCTGATCCAGATAAAATAATTAGTTTTAAATCCCTATAAATTTTAAATGGCATTAAAAAATTTTGCCTTTAAAGTTTTAACCACAGATAATTACGCTAGATGTGGTTTAATCGAGACCCACAGAGGAAATATCAATACACCTGTGTTTATGCCTGTCGGCACTCAAGCAACAGTTAAGGCTTGCACAATTGATGATATTAAAAAAACAGGTTCTGAGATAATTTTAGGAAATACTTATCACTTAATGATACGACCTGGTGTTGATAGAATAAAGAGAGCTGGTGGTTTACATAAATTTATGAATTGTGAATTACCGATTTTGACAGACTCGGGTGGATTTCAAGTAATGTCATTATCAAAATTGAATAAGATTGACCGTGAAAAAGGGGCTATATTTAATTCTCATATAGATGGAAAAAAATTTTATTTAAGTCCAGAAGAAAGCATTAGAATTCAATTAGGTTTGAACTCCGATATTGTAATGATAATGGATGAGTGTCCAAAAAAATCTAATGATTATGATTTAATTGAGAAATCAATGAATTTATCTTTATATTGGGCTAAGAGATCAAAAAAAGCATTTGGAAAAAATCCTCACAAAGCAATTTTTGGTATTATTCAAGGTGGTCTCTTTGAAAATCTTAGAATAAAATCTTTAGAGGAATTGTTGAAAATAGATTTTGATGGATATGCAATTGGTGGGTTGGCTGTTGGGGAGTCTCAAAAAGAAATGTTCTCAGTTTTAGATAATATAAAAGATAAAATGCCACCAAAAAAACCACATTATTTGATGGGTGTTGGAACACCCTCTGACATTTTAGGAGCTGTTAAAAGAGGAGTTGATATGTTTGATTGTGTTTTGCCCACTAGATCTGGCAGAACTGGATTAGCATTTACTTGGCAAGGGAGGATCAATATTAAGAATAGCAAATACCAAAGTGATGACACTCCTCTTGATAAGAATTGTACCAATTTGAGTTTAAACAAGTATTCAAAAAACTACCTTAACCATCTTTTTAACACTAATGAAATCTTGGGATCTATGCTTTTAACTCTTCATAATATTAATTTTTATCAAGAATTTATGGCTGCTATTAGAAAGAATATTCAGAATGGTACTTTTAATAATTTTCATGATAAATACATAGATAAGTTGTAAATAAGAAACTATTTGTCTCAGAAATTCCTATTTGAATTATAAAAAAAAATCTATATATACATTTAAATTCATCTAATGAATGTGGGCCCTTAGCTCAGTTGGTAGAGCAATTCCCTTTTAAGGAATGGGTCGATGGTTCGAGTCCATCAGGGCTCACCATTATCGGTTATGAAATATTTATAGGTGGATAATCAAGAATTATCTCATTCGTCCATTCATTAATTTTTTTTATTCTATTATCTGCAGATGGATGAGTACTCATAAATTCAGGTGGTGATTTTCCTTTATTAAATTTTTTCATTCTCTCCCAAATTTTTACTGTTTCTCTTATATCATATCCTGAAAGTGAGGAAAATATCATACCTAGATAATCAGCTTCACTTTCTTGTTTACGATTAAATGGATTCATTAAACCTAATTGAGATAGCATTCCTATAGTATTCATACCAGTCGCTCTATTAACTTGTGAAAGTTTACCCCCAGTAAAAATATCAATTAATTGGGTACCAGTATTAACTAATGCACCTCTGCTAGCACGTTCAACAGAATGTTTTGCAACAGCATGTGCTATTTCGTGTCCCATTACTGCGGCTAATCCATTTGTATTTTTTGTAACATCAAGAATTCCAGTATAAACAGCAATTTTACCTCCAGGCATACACCATGCATTTCTCACTTTTTTATTATCTATCAAGATATATTCCCAATCAAAATTAGATGTTGGATCATCTAAATTTTCTTTATAGAAATATTCACTAATAGAGGCCTCCATTCTTTTGCCTATATCTTTAATATTATTTAATGTTTTTGTGTCTTTACTTAATTTTTCTTTTTCTTTAATTTTTTCATATATAGCTGCAGCTTGAGCATTCAGCTTTGCTTCTGGTATTATTTTGAGCTGTTTTCGATCGGTAATCGGTGCACTTGAACAAGAATTAAGAATGATTCCACAACAACTACAACCAACATAAGATAAAAATTTTCTTCTATTCATTTTACTATAACATTGATATTATATTTATTAATGAATCTAAATAATAAAATATTATTATTCCTTTTCATAGTGGCAATTTTTTTTGTAATCTACTCAAGTTTTAAGTAATTTAATGATAAAAAGTAAAAAAAGAAAATCTCTAACACTTATATTAAGAAACTATTTTATTACTGGTGTAGTTGTATTAATACCTATAGGTTTTACGTTATATTTGACAAAGTTCATAATAGGTATTTCATCTACGATTATACCTGAAAATATCAACCCTAATAGTTATTTACCTTACGCTATTCCTGGAATTGAAATTTTGATTTCTGTTATATTTATTACTATTGTTGGAGGTTTATCTTTATCATTTTTAGGTAAACGAATTCTTAAACTAATTGATGATCTATTCAAAAGAATCCCAGTTCTAAGAACTATTTACTCTGCAATAGTTCAAATGACAGAAACATTTTCTAATAAGGATGATGGCGATAAAAAAAGTGTTGTTTTAATTGAATACCCGAGAAAAGGTGTTTGGGCAGTCGGATTTGCAACCAAAGAGAATAAGGGTGAAATGGCTGAAAAAACTAACAAAAAATTAATTAACGTCTTTGTCCCAACAACTCCAAATCCTACGAGCGGTTTTTTATTAATGTTTCCAATCGATGAAGTTATATATCTGAATATGACATTTGAAGAAGCATCTAAATTTATTGTGTCTGCAGGAACATCTACAGGTAAAAATTAAGCAATATCGTTTATTATATCTGCACGATCATATAATTTTAGTAATGGCTTAAACCTAGTTATATCCTCTTTTTCATTTTCAATTCTTTTAATTTCTTTTTCAGCTAAAATAAAAAGATTATGATTATGAATTGGATCCGCTAATTTAAAGCTTTTAATTCCACTTTGTTTAAATCCTAAAATATCACCAAAACCTCTTAATTTCATATCCTCTTCAGATATTTTAAAGCCATCATTTGAATCCTTTAATATATTAATTCTTTTTTTCGCATTCTCACTTAAATTTGACTTAAACATCAATATACAAGATGACTCTTTATTGCCTCTTCCAACCCTGCCTCTTAGCTGATGTAATTGAGATAAGCCAAATTTATTTGCATTTTCAATAACAATTACATTTGCGTTAGGAAAATCTATTCCTACTTCTATGATAGTAGTTGAGACTAAAATCTTAAAATCATTATTTAAAAATTTATTTAAGATAATTTCTTTTTCGTCAATACTAGTTTTTCCATGAAGTAAAAAAACTTGCTTAGGAAATAATTTTTCTAAGTATTCAAATTTTTTAACTGCAGAAGTATGATCAATTTTTTTAGACTCTTCAATTAAAGGACATACCCAAAAAATTTGATTACCAAGTCGTATTTCTTTCTTTACAAATTTAATAACGTCTTCAACTTTATTTTCAAGTTTACTGTAGGTTTTGACGGGTTTACGTGTATTGGGTTTTTGTCGAATTATTGAAAGATCCATATCACCATATATTGTCATCGTTAGAGTACGTGGTATAGGTGTTGCGGTCATTAAAAGAACATCACAATTTTTTCCTGCTTTGTCAGACAATCTTTTTCTTTGACTTACACCAAATTTGTGCTGTTCATCAATTATTATTAATCCAAGTTTTTTAAATTCGACCTTTTTTTGAAATAAAGCATGAGTACCAAAAATTATATCTGTTTCCATATTTAATAATTTTCGTAAAATATTTTTTTTTTCTCTATAATTTGATTTACCAGAGAGTAATTCAATCTTTATATTTTTGGGAAACAATTTTTTTGCTAATAAAAAATGTTGTCTTGCTAATATCTCAGTAGGAGCCATCACTGCTACTTGAAAACCTGAATTGATGGTATTAAAGGCAGATAATAGAGATACTATTGTTTTTCCACTACCAACATCACCTTGAAGTAATCTAAACATTTTCTTCTCAGAACATAAATCTTTATTTATTTCATCAAGTGTTTTATTTTGGTCGTTTGTTAATGAGAAATCTAACTTAGAAATTATTTCTTTTTGCAGATATATATTAAATTTTTTTTTTGTTTTTTTTATCCTTTTTATTTTTTTTCTAATTTCCGAATTAACTAAAAAAGTCGAGAAAATTTCATCATATGCAAGTCTTTGGTAAAAGTTTTCTTTGTATTTGCCAATATTTTCTGGTTCATGTAATTTCTTAATAGAGTCGTTCCAACTTATATTATTAAATTTTTGTAAAATATCTTTTGAATGCCATTCTTCAATTGCTGGCAAATTATCAATTATTTGTAATATGATTTTATTATAAACTTTTTCACTAATGCCTTCAGTTAATGAATAGCTATTATGTTTTTGTTTTATTATTGAAGAATTTTGAGAAATATACTTGGGGTTTGTTAGTTGGTATTTATTTCTGAAATATTTGATTTTGCCACTAATAGTAACTTCTTTTCCAATTGGTAATATTTTTTTAATATATCCTTCATAACTATTAAAAAAAACACAATCAATCTCCCCAGTTTCATCTTTGCATAAAACTCTATTCGGTAAGTTTCTAACTCTCGGAAAGGAATATTTTTGTGGCATTATAGTAATTGTTTGTATTTCATCGATTTTTAAATCCTTAATTTTTGATGACAAACTTCGATCAGTGAAGGATTTAGGCAATTTCCATAATATGTCAAAAATACTATTCACTTTTTTCTTTTTTAATAAATTTGTAGTTTTAATTCCTATACCTTTTAATGAGCTTAGATCTGACAATAAGTATTTATAATTACTTTTAATATTCATAAACTAATATTATATTCCTATTATGACTACTGATATAGAACAAATAAAAAAAAAGATTATTTATCGATCAAATTATCGCGGTACAAAAGAAATGGATAAACTTTTGGGAGCTTTTACAAATAAATATTTAGATAAATTAGATTATGAAGATTTAAATGAGTTAATTAAATTTTTAGAAATTGACGACAATAATCTTTACAATTTTTATAATGGTTTAAATACAAATATAAAGTTCGAAGACAATAAGATTAATAATTTATTCAAAAATTTTAAATATTAAAAAAAAAGTGGCGGAGAGACTGGGATTCGAACCCAGGAAAGAGTTGCCCCTTTGCCGGTTTTCAAGACCGGTGCTTTCAACCGCTCAGCCATCTCTCCGTGTAAATGCTTTTATAATTAAAAATATTTAATTCAACTATAAAATAGTCTAATTAGTCTTGATATTTTGTTCTTTAAATAAGTATGAGAAATAATTTTAATAAAGGTATAATTTTAACTTCACTTGGATCATTTTGGTGGGGATTTATTGGAGTTATATATTTTGAATCGGTATCATTCATTGGTCATGCTGAATTAGTTGTTCATAGATGTTTATGGACAGCTGTTATGTTAATCATAACAACTACATTTTTGTCAAAATGGAAAATTTTTTATAAAGAAATTAAGGATAAAAAAAAATTAATTGCCTTATTTATATCTGGTTTTTTAATTTTTGTTAATTGGTCTATATGGATTTACGCTGTTGCTACTGAAAGAATTATTGATGCTAGTTTTGGATATTTTATAATGCCAATAATTAGTGTTCTATTAGGATATATTTTTTTTAATGAGAAACTTAATAAAAAAAGAACATTTTCAATTATTTTAGTTTTAATATCAATTATGATTTTAATTTTTTTCAACCTTAAATCATTACCTTGGGTTGGTCTTATTGTGGCTTTTAGTTGGGCTTTTTATAACTTAGTTAGAAAAAAAATTGAGATTGATACTGATATAGGACTTTTGATTGAAAGTTTATATATTTTTCCTTTTGCCTTTATTGCATTTTATATTATTGCAAATAACGGTTTAAATGATTTTAGTTTGGATAGTCCTGGATTAAGTCTTTATTTACTTTTGGCTGGACCTATGACTGTGATTCCTTTGTTCCTTTACGTAAGGGGTGTTGAACTAATTGGCCTGGGGCCCACAGGGATGATTTTTTATATAACACCTACATTACAGTTTATATTAGGTTATTTTTATTATAATGAGGATTTCTCACTTATAAAATTTGTAAGTTTTATTATCATTTGGATTGCTGTAATTATATATCTTAAAGATCTTTATGAAATTAATTAATTATTTTTTATTTATTTTATTATTTTCTTCATCTAATTTATTAGCTTTTGATCAGTCTGAATTTTTAAAGTGGAAAAAAAATTTAAAAATAATTGCAATTGAAAATGAAATATCCGAAATAACCTTTGATAAAGTAATGCGTGATGTGAAGTTTTTACCTAAAGTTATAGAATATGACAGATATCAACCAGAATTTTATGAAGATACAAAAACATATATTTCAAAAAGGACATCAAAAAATAAAGTTGATAAAGGAATAAGTTTCTATAAGAAAAATACTAACTTAATTGATAAAGTAGAGGATAAATATTCAATAGAAAAAGAATTATTATTATCTTTAATGGGTATAGAAACAAACTACGGAACTTATGTAGGTAAGATGGATATACTATCTTCACTATCCACTTTAAGTTTTGATAAAAGAAGATCTCAATTTTTTACAAATGAACTATTAATTTTACTTAAATTAATTGATACAAATGTTATAAATTACAAAACATTATATGGTTCTTGGGCAGGTGCATTTGGTTTCTTTCAATTCATGCCATCGACAATTAAAAACTACGCTATAGATTTCAACAATGACGATTTCATTGATCTTAAAAATCCACATGATGCTTATGCCTCAGCAAGTAATTACTTAAACAACATGGGTTGGAAAAAAAATTCACATTGCTTTTATCGAGTAAAATTAAACGATAAAATTAAAAAAAAGTACTTAAATGTTTCGGCAAAAAAAATAATTAATAAGAAAAAATTAAAATATTTTAAAAAATATATTCTCAATAGTGAAAAACTTGATTTTATTGATGAAAATTTAAGAGTAGGTGTAATTACACCTGATAAAGATATCATACCTGATGCTGAAACACTCACACCTGCTTATATAGTTTTTGATAATTATGAAATAATTTTAAAGTGGAATCGATCATTGAGGTTTGCACTTGCTGTATGTACACTTAAAGATAAAATTAAAAATGAATTATAGATTTATTATCGTTGCTATTTTAGGCTTATTTTTATTAAGCTGTGAACAATCCCTAAATACTAAAAAAAAAAAAATAGAAATTGATTTTGAAAACAAATATAAAAATTCAGGGTTTGCTTTAATTTATAATGATAATTTAAAGGGAATAAAAAAATTAGAGGATAGATCTCTTGATATTTATCATAAAACTTTAAAAAGAAAATCAACAGTAAAAATAACAAACCAAAAAAACGGTAAATATTTAATTGCTATTGTTAAGTCAAATAAAATAAAATTTTCTAATTTTTACAACAGTATAATAAGCTTAAGAATTGCCGATGAATTAGAATTAGATTTAAATGAACCTTTAATAGAGATAACTTTAGTTTCTGAAAATTCTACATTTGTTGCTAAAAAGGCAAAGATGTTTGATGAGGAAAGAAGAGTTGCAGAAAAAGCCCCAGTTGATGGTATTCAAATTAATGATTTGAATGTTAAAAAAGAAAAAAAAAAATCTGACACAGTAAAAATATTTTCTTATTCAATTAAAGTGGCTGATTTTTATTATAATGATTCAGCAAAATTAATGATTGATAGAATTAAAAATGAGGTTCAAATTAAAAATTTAACAATAAATAGATTATCTAAAACAAAATATAGGGTATTAATAGGACCTTTTGATGATATAAAAAGTTTAAAAAACGCTTTTGAAAAAATGGATTATTTTAATTTTGAAAATTTAGAAATACTTAATAATGTTTAAAAAATTTATTTTCTTATTGTCGTTAAATTTCTTTTTTGGTTTTGCAGCTAATGCCAATATAGAAATAAATGCTAGAACTGCAATCTTACAGGATTTTTTATCAGGTGAGATTCTGTATGAAAAAGAACCTGACAGATCTATATATCCTGCTTCTATGACGAAAATTATGACGAGTATCATTGCTTTTGATTTGATTAAGTCAGGGGATTTAAAACTTAATGAAAAATTTATTATATCAGAAAAAGCTTGGAGACTTTCTACATCAGGATACTCATCAATGTTTGTAATGGTTGGTGATGAAGTATCAGTAGAGAATTTACTTAAAGGCATAATTGTTGCTTCTGGTAATGATGCCTGTATTGCATTAGCAGAAGGTATAGCTGGTACTGAGGAAGAATTTGCAATAATGATGACTTCAAAAGCTAAAGAGATTGGTATGCAAAATACTAATTTTGCTAATTCATCAGGGATTAATGATCCTGACAATTATTCAACAGTTAGAGACATAATGTTGATGTCTAACTATCTAATAAAATATCACCCTGAATATTATAAATGGTTTAGTGAATTAGAATTTACTTGGGATAGAACTGGGGGTGATCCTATTACACAAGGTAATAGAAATCCTCTTTTATATAAAAATATGGGAGCTGATGGAATTAAGACTGGTTATTTAGCTGTTGAAAGATATTCTTTAGCTTCTTCCATGGAGAGAAATGGTAGAAGATTGGTAGCTGTTGGAAGTGGTTTCGAGACAAAGAGCTCCAGGTCAAAACAAAGTTCAAAACTTTTGATTTATGGACTTACAAACTTTGATTTAGTACAAATCTCAAAAAAAGATGAACCATTTAACAGTGTAGATGTATGGTTAGGAAAGAATAATACTGTAAAGGTCTATACAAAAAACGATATTTATAAAACAATTAAAAAAGGACAAAAAAAAAAGATAAAAGTTAAGATTGTTTATGATGGTCCTATTGAGGCTCCAATTAAAAAAGATCAAACTTTAGCTACACTAAAAATTATTTATGATGATGAAGAAATTGGTGAATATGATTTACTTGCATTTAGTGAAGTCAAAAAAGTAAATATTTTTTCCAGATTAATGAAATCATTGAATTATCTTATCTGGGGTGATGTTTAAAAAACCTGTTATTGTTTTTGAGGGTGTAGAGGGTAGTGGGAAAAGTTATCATATTTTAAATGTTTCTAGATACTTAAAAAAAAGAAAAATTAAGTATATCAAGTTAAGAGAACCAGGTGGCTCTTTAAATGCAGAGAAAATTAGAAAATTAGTATTAAACAATAAATCAAAATTTAATCAGAATACAGATTTATTGCTTTATCTAGCAGCCAGAAGTGAAAATATGGACTTATTAAAAAAAAACTTTAGAAAAAAAATAATTTTAATCGATCGATTCATCGACTCAACAGTTGCGTATCAACATTATGGATTAGGAGCAAATTTAAATTTAATAAATCTTATTAACAAATATCTTTTAAAAAATTTAAAAATAGATTTTACCTTTTTGAATATTGTGAATAAAAAAAATATGTCTAAAAGATTAAAAGATAGAAAATCTCTAAATAGATATGATAAATTTGATTACAGCTTCTATCAAAAGGTACAAAAAGGTTTTTTAAAAATATCAAAAAAAAATAAAAAGAAATATCAAATTATTAATTCAAACTTAGATATAAATGAAAACAAATCTTTAATAATTAAACAAATTAATAAACTTATATGAATGAAATAAAACCCATAAATCAAACTAAATTATATGGTTTAAGTAGTTTTTTAGAAAAATTTATTGAATTATATAGAAATAAAAAATTTCCTAATAAGATATTATTAACCGGTCAAAAAGGAATAGGTAAGTCTACTATGGCATACCATTTTATTAATTACGTGCTTTCTGATGAACAAAAATATAAATATGATTTAGAAAATTTTGAAATAAATTTTGAAAATCAGTCTTATAAGACTATTTTAAATGGATCTAATCCTAATTTTTATTTAATTGACGTTAGTCCTGAGAAGAAATTTATAGATATAAATCAAATAAGGGAGCTTATATCAAAGTTGAATAAATCTTCATTTAATAAATATCCTAGATTTGTGCTAATTGATAACATTGAATTCTTAAATAAGAATTCAATCAATGCATTACTTAAGACACTTGAAGAACCTTCTGTGAATGTCTATTTCATACTTATACATAATAACAAAAAGATTTTACCAACCTTATTATCTAGATGTATTAATTATAAAATTTACTTAACTCACGAAGAGAATCTTACTATTTCAAATAAATTATTGAATGGTAAATTAGATAAAATAATAAATAAGGATTTACTAAATTATTATTCTACTGCAGGCAATATTTATAATATTGCTAAATTTGCTTATGAAAATGATTATGATCTTTCAGATAAAAATTTAAAAGATTTATTGAAGATCATAATTAAAGAAAATTTTTATAAAAAGAATAATATTATTAAACACCTGATTTTTGATTTCATTGAATTTTATTTAAGTAAAATTAATTATACTATAAATTCATCCATTGATGATAAATATGCTTATTTTTTAAAAAGAATATCTGATACTAAAAGATTTAACTTAGATAACGAATCTTTGTTTATCGAATTTGAAGAAAAAATATTAAATGAGTAAAAATTTTTATATAACAACTCCAATTTATTATCCATCTGCTAGACCTCATATGGGTCATGCATACTCAAGTATTGTTGCTGATTTTTTTGCAAGATTTAAAAGAATAGATGGATTCAATGTAAACTTTTTAACTGGAACTGATGAACATGGCCTTAAAATTCAAAGAGCAGCAGAAGAGAAAAAGATAGATCCACTTAAATTTTGTGATGAAATAAGCCAAACATTTAGAGATTTATCAAAAACTCTAAATCTTACAAATACAGATTTTATTAGAACTACTGAGAAACGACATAAATTATCAGTCCAAGCTTTATGGAAGGAACTAAAAAAAAATGGTGAAATTTATCTTTCAAAATATTCTGGGTGGTATTCAGTTTCTGATGAAGCTTTTTATTCAGATGATGAAATAGAGGATTTTGAGGGTAACAAACAAGCAATTACCTCCAAATCTAAGGTTGAATGGGTAGATGAAGAATCATATTTTTTTAAATTATCGAAATGGGAAAAGCCATTACTTGATTATTATAATAATAATCCAGATTTTATATCACCATCATCAAGAAAAAATGAAGTTATTAGCTTTGTAAAAAGTGGTTTAAAAGATCTTTCAATCAGTAGAAAAAGTTTTTCATGGGGTATAAAAGTTCCAGATGACAAAGATCATGTGATTTATGTATGGCTTGATGCACTGACAAATTACTTAAGTGCAATAAATTATCCTAATACAGATGATTCATTATATCAAAAATTTTGGCCTGCTAATATTCATCTTATTGGAAAAGATATTCTAAGATTCCATGCTATTTATTGGCCAGCTTTTTTGTTAGCAGCAAAAATACCATTACCAAAAAAAGTTTATGGTCATGGATGGATACTTTCTGGAGAAGAAAAAATGTCAAAATCAAAAGGAAATATTCTAGATCCAATAGAGATAGTGAATCAGTATGGTATTGATCCACTTAGATATTATCTTATTAAGGAGGTTTCTTTTGGAAATGATGGAAATATATCTCAAGAAAGATTAGAGGATTGTATTAATAGTGATCTAGCAAACAATTTTGGAAATCTATGTCAAAGAGTAACAGCTTTTGCTATTAAAAACTGTGAAAGCAAAATACCAAGTCAAATAAGATTTGAAAATGAAGATTTAAAGATTTTAGATAATTTTAAGTTAAATTTAGATTTAATAAGAAAAAAAATTGATAATCAAGACATAAATTTTTATATTGATTTTATTGTAAATTCTTTATTTGAGGCAAATAAATATTTTAATGATCAAGAACCTTGGAATAAAAAAAAAGATTTGTTAAGATTAAATACTATTATTTATACTACATTAGAAATTGTGAGAAAAATAAGTTTTATGCTTTATCCAATTATTCCAGAGTCTGCTTTAAATGCATTAAAGATATTTCAAATAAATGAAAAACAAATTGAATTCGCTACTTTAGAAAATCACAACTATCTTAAAAAAAATAGCAATATAAACAAAATTGAAATTCTTTTTAAGAAAATAGAAAAAAAAAATGATTGATTCCCATTGTCATTTAGATCACGAACCGCTCTTAAGTAACTTAGACTCTGTTATATCAAGATCGAAAGATGCAGGAATTATGAAAATTTTAACAATATGCACCACTTTAGACAGTTTTGATAAAATAAAACAAATAATTAATAAAGATAAGATTATATTCGGAACATTTGGAATCCACCCTCATGAAGCTAAAAATGATAAAGTCACTGCAGATTACATCTTAACTCAAATTAATAATAATAGTAAAATCATTGGAATAGGGGAGACAGGCTTAGACTTTTACTATAATCATAGTGATAAAAATGCACAAATAAAAAGCTTTGAACAACACATTATTGCTGCAACTAAACTTAATATTCCTTTGATTATACACTCAAGAGATGCTGAAAATGAAACATATGAAATTTTGAATAATTTTAAAAATTATAATCTTAAAATATTAATGCATTGCTTTACTGGATCAAAAGAATTTGCTAAAAAATTATTGAATTTAAATGCTTTTTTTTCTGCAAGTGGAATTATCACCTTTAAAAAATCATTAGAATTACAAGAAACCTTTGGTTTTATTCCATCAGAAAAATTGCTAATTGAGACAGATAGTCCTTTTTTAGCACCAGAACCTAATAGAGGTAAAAAAAATGAACCATCATTTCTCAAATATACAGCTGAAAAATTAGCAAATATAAAAAAGATTGATAAAGAAGAGTTAGTCAGAATAACTTCATTTAATTTTAATAAATTATTCAATTAAAAAAAATGGAAATTTATGTAAAAATTTTTGAAGTAATTTTTCCAGTTTTTTTTGTTATAGGCGTTGGCTATTATCTAGGTAAAAAAAATCCAAAATTTGATACAAATTTTATTACCAATTTTGCTGGAAATATTGGTACACCAGCAATGATTTTCTATACGGTAACTACTACTGGAATAACTCTAAGTGTTTTTACTCATTATTTTATTTATGCATTAATCATGATCGGAGGTTTTGCGATAATTGGACTTATATTTCTTTTTTTTCTTAATAAAGATCTTAGTATGGAACTTCCCCCATTAATTCTTCCTAATACCGGCAATATGGGTGTTCCAATATGTCTATTTGCTTATGGGACACAGGGTTTAGGAGTCGCTTCTGCTGTAGCTTCAGTTATTATCTTATTTCACTTTACTTTAGGTGTTTTTTTGGCAAAAAAAAGCTTCTCTTTTGATGTTGTAGTCAAAAGTCCTCCCGTATATGCAATTATTATATCTGTTTTTTTTTTATTTTATGAAATTGAAACTCCGTTATTTCTGGAAAACACAACTTTTTTATTAACCTATGCAACTATTTTTTTAGTCCTAATGTCACTTGGCATTGCATTAACACGTTTTAAATTTTCATTAAAAGACTCAATTATTTTATCTCTATGTAGAGTTATATTGGGTCCTTTAATTGCATTTATTATTATATATTATTTTGATCTATCTGGATTTGCTGCTGGTGTCCTTCTAATACAAAGTGCAATGCCAAGCGCAATATTAAATTATTTGGTTGGAAGTATGTATTCGCCAAAAAAAGTAGTTGATAATATAGCAAGTACAATTGTTACATCAACTTTAATATCATTTATAACAATTCCTGTTGTTGTATTCTTTGCTTTAAAGTATTTCAATTAACATATATCTTAGTCCAATGAAGGCTATTATTTTTAACTTATTGGCATGGGTTATGCTTCCCATAATGGATGGATTTGCAAAATATTTAAGTTCAGATCTTCCGGTATTACAAATTACTTGGGCAAGATATTTTTTTACTGTTTTATTTACTTTTCCAATTATGTTTTTCTTTTTTCGAAAAAATCTTGTATGGACTGATAAACCAAAATTACAATTCATAAGGGGCTTAATTCTTTTAACAGCTAACATCTGTTTTTTTTATGCAATTTCGGTAATCTCTTTAGCTAAAGCATTAACATTAGCTTTTGTTGCTCCTTTAATTGTTACGGCTTTTTCTCCAGTTTTTTTAGGTGAGAAGGTAGGATTTAAAAGATGGTCTGCAGTAATTATAGGTTTTATAGGTTCTCTAGTAGTTATACGACCAGGATTTGTAGAAATTAATTTAGCAAGTTTGGCTGCGCTCGGCACAGGAGTTATGTATGGATTTTATTTAATTATTACACGTAAACTTAGCACTTCAGACAATCCTTTATTAACTTTATTATTAACCGGTGTAGTAGGGGCCATAATAATATCTGTCGCAATGCCTTTTGTGTGGATTAAGCCTAACTTAAATCAGTGGTCTATGATGGCTGCCATAGGTATATTTGCCTGTATAGGGCATTTTTTCCTGATATTGTCTCTCAAATACGCTGATGCTTCTAAATTAGCTCCATTTAGCTACTTTGAAATCATTACAAACATCATTATCGGCTATTATTTCTTTAGTGATTTTCCAGACAATTGGACTTTCTTAGGATTATTTATTATTGTATTAAGTGGTATCTATATCTCCAAAAGAGATAACTTAGTTAGAAAAATAAAATAATAGGTATTATTTATTTACTAATATCTAAAGTTTTACATTAATTATTTCTTTTAAATAATTGTTTTTATTGAATTTATTTAAATATTAAAAATTATAAAATTAAAAATTATTTAGAATATAAATACACATATTTATTATAATAGTTTCGGAGTTTTTGATAAATTATTATAAAATCAAAAAATTCAATAAAATTAGGCTTTTTTAATTATATCAAATATGAAATTGATTGAAAAATAGGGCAGTCTACAAGTGTTGATATAATTGAATAGTAGAGCGATGCACTAATTGAATATACCATTTAAACGGCCATAGAGGGCTCTATTTTAAGTATAGGCTCATATATGGTACAACTAAAGGGTGAACTTTATTATTTTAAGATAAATCACTTAAAAAGATCAAAAAACGTTGATTTTAATGACTTCTTTAACGTAAAAAAGCTCTGAAATAGCTCTAAATCGTTATCTTTTCAGATCTAAGTATTTTGCGCTTTTGCTTAATTCCACCTCTCCCAGAGTAACCTCCTAGGCCTCCATCGGACCTTATAACCCTATGACAAGGAATTTTAGGGGCATAGGGGTTTTTAGCACAAGCATTAGCAACAGCTCTAGCTGATTTAGGGCTTCTTATGCCGATAGCCACCTGTTTGTAGGTTTTTATCTTACCTTTTTTAATGGTTTTGAGATATCTCCAAACTTTTAACTGAAATTTTGTACCTTTAAGTATCATTACTGATAAAACCCCTGTTTCCTTGCACTTTTAAGGGTGCAAAGAACAGTTGTTTTGGCACGTCGTTGATCTGCTACCGCCATGCCTCCCGCTCCACATGTTCAGCGATGCTTTGTGAAGCTTTCTGCCCCCTGGAATTGTACCTCTCGGTTTTTCTCCAATCGGCCAGTTAAGAGTTGCCTCTTAATTCATAATTAATTTATAAAAATATGAGAAAATAGTGTATCACTAAATAGTTGTTTTTTTAAAATGAGACATTTTCTGTGAATTATGGTGATAACTTTTTTATTTGGTCAATAATATCAAGTAACTAGCAAAAAATATGATTGCCATTGCAGACAAAAATATTGTGTTGAAGCTCTTTCCAGTATTCCGATATTGAATTATCGTTAAAACAATAAAACCTATTGAGCTAATTAAAAACCATACTGCTGGAATCTCACCATCAATTGAACCCATAATTTTTTAATTTAAACTATTGACATTAAAAATCACTTAGTATATTACTAATGATAATTAATTGTTATCAATAGTAATTATATGAATGAACTGACAACAGACCTAAAATCGCTTAATGAGGCAACTCTTAATAACCTCAAAAGCTCTAAAGCAAATAACACTTTAAGAGCATATAAATCAGACTTTAGAGATTTTGGAGCTTTTTGTGCTAAGCATGGTTTGAATTCCTTACCATCTGAGCCTAAAATAGTTTCTTTATACCTTACCCATCTTTCTAAAAATTCAAAAATCAGCACTTTAAGAAGAAGATTAGTTTCAATTAGCATGGTTCATAAACTAAAAGGGCATTATTTAGATACAAAACACCCAATCATTGTTGAAAATTTAATGGGAATAAGAAGGGTAAAAGGAAGTATTCAAAAAGGAAAAAAACCCATATTAATCAATCATTTAAAATCTATAATTAATGTAATAAATGAACAAAAAATTGAGGATATTAAGAAGTTTAGAGACAAATCAATAATATTAGTTGGCTTTGGAGGTGGATTTAGACGAACTGAGTTAATTTCAATCGATCATGAAGATTTAGAATTTGTACCTGAGGGGCTCAAAATCACTATTAAAAGATCAAAAACTGATCAATTCGGTGAAGGGATGATTAAAGGTCTACCCTATTTCACCAATGAAACTTATTGTCCAATTATCAATCTAAAAAAATGGCTAGAAATTTCTAAAATTAAATCTGGGCCTATTTTTAGAAGATTTTCTAAAGGTTTGTCTCTAACAGAGAAAAGATTAACCGACCAATCAGTAGTTTTATTAATGAAAGAATATCTAAATTTAGCAGGGATTGAGAATAAAAATTTTGCGGGTCATAGTTTGAGGTCAGGTTTTGCAACTGTTGCTGCAGAGTCTGGTGCTGATGAACGTAGTATTATGGCAATGACTGGTCACAAAACAACGCAAATGGTCAGAAGATACATAAGAGAGGCAAATATTTTTAAAAACAATGCACTCAATAAGATAAAGATATGATTAATTTTTGTGTCTCATTAACTAGTTTACCTTCAAGAATAGATAATATTTCAGAAACAATTCAATCAATTGAAAATCAAACATTAAAACCGAATAAAGTATTTTTAAACCTTCCATTAAATTTTAAAAGATTTCCTGAATATAACTTTACTACAAATCAAATTTCGAAATTATCAAAGTATAATTTAGAAATATCAAGATGCGAAGATTACGGACCAGCTACTAAGTTAATGGGGTCATTAAATAAAATAAATAAAGAGTATGATTGCGTTATTTTAATTGACGATGATCATATCTATCATGAAAGAGTCTTTGAAATATTTATAGACAATTTTAAAAAAGAAAAAGTAAATTATTCATATTATATGAATAAAATATTTGGTATCAGAAATGGACAATGTTCTGATGGATTCTTAATAAACGTAAAGTTGTTGGACGAGATAGAAGATTTTTACGAAAAATATGTAAAAAAATCTAGAAATATGTTTTTAGATGATGATCTATGGTTAGCTATATATTTATACTGTGAAAAAAAATCTTTTACAAAAAATATAATTAACGATTTCAGAAATAAAACAGGAAAAAAACTGTCTTATACGCAAAGTATAAATAAAGATATTGATGCATTACATCAAAATGAGCATAAATCTCAAAGATTCATTAATAGAAGAAAAATTCAAAAAATTGAGTTTATTAAGTATAAATTCAAGAAATTTCTTAACTTGTAGAATTAATTATTTTTAACAAATCACTCACCACATGTGAATAATTTCTAGAGTTTCTAAGTTGAAAAAGATTTTTTCTAAATCTTAGATAAAGTACGTCATCATTAAGCAATCTGTTAGTATAATTGATAAATTCTTCAGTATTTTTTGCTATAAATCCTGTTTGATTGTGCTCTACTCTTTCATAAAGAGAACCATATCCTAGCGTAACAATAGGAATACAAAGTTCTCTTGCCTCTTCAGCTGCAAGACAAAAAACCTCACCTTTATGTCCAGGCACCAACATAATTTTGGAAGTTTTTAAATCTCTAATTAAATCTTTTTTGTTTCCTTTTATTCTAAGTCTGACATTTTTATCAGCAATATCTTCAGATATTCTGTAAGGAGGATTTATCATTAAATGAGCATCATTATTTAATTTAAAAATTTTTTTCCAAGTTTCAATTAATATGTTTAAGTTTCGATCTGATTTTGTAGTAAAAATACAGGTTTTATTTGGTATATGGTTAAAATCAATTTGTTCATTAATAAACTCGTAGTCGGGTGCAACTTTTAATATTTTTTTTCCAAAAAAGGACGTTAAATACGATCGGTTTCTATAATGATAATCTCCTTCTAATATTAATGTAGGTTTATGTTTTATATACGGTAAAAATTGCTTTTTTCTTATGAATTTTTCTAAACTTTGTACACTATGTGACCATAAAAATTTTTTGCTAGCTTTAAAATTATTGAACAAAGAAATATCTGAAAAAGCAATTAATACATCTGGAATTATTTTATTGTCATAACTGTTTATATTAAACCATTCTACATTACCTATCTTTTTTTTTTTTATTGTTTCGTTAAAAACTTTGATTTCAAAATTATCGTTTTTTGCTAATTCATTAGTTATATTTATTAAAATTTTTTCTGTTCCACCAATCGTATTATCATCTAAATTTTCGCCAGTAAATGCTTTTGATTTTTCTAAAAAAAAAATTTTCATCTAAATTAATCCTTTTTTAATTTTGCAGATAAAAAGCTCAATAAAAAAAATAATCGTTTTTTTTGGATTTGTTAAAGGTCCATTATATATAGTTCCAGTCTTAAGATAATGTTTAAAAAAAAAACGAGGTGTTATCCCCCATTTTTTTAAAAAAGTTTTAGTTCCATTATTTTTAATTAGATCTTTTTTTTTTCTCATCGATATTGAGCCAAAGTGATAAACTTTAAAATCGTTCAATCCTTTGAATATTCTTACACCACTATTCCATAGTTTCATATTCAGATCAGAGTCTGAACCATCACCTGGATTATATTCTTCACTAAAACCTCCAATTATATTCCAAATATCTTTATGAACGACATGAGGAGCCCAATGTGATCCTTGATGATCGAACATATTTATATCTTTATAATTATTTAAAAGATATTCCTCATTAAAATTATCAAAATTAGTACCAGCATCTAATGTTAAATCTGCTCCCTTCTTCTGTAACATTGTTCCTGAAAAATAAAAAAATTTATTATTTGTTTTTTTAATTTCTTTTTCTAAAACTAAATCCCAGTTAGGTAAGAAATACATATCGTCATGAGTATATAAAATGTAATCTGTAGTAGCTAGACCCGCCGCTTTATTAACGGCACTACATAATCCAATATTTTTATCTGAATATGTGAATTTTATTTTTTTTTCTTCGAGATATATTGAGGTATTATCTAAATTTTCATTTACGTGAACAATAATTTCATGATTATATAATGAATTTTTTTCAATACTTGAGATTAATATCTTTAAATATTCTAAATTATTTAATGATGGTATTATTATTGATAATTTCATCAATATAATTCTACTGATTTACCTAACGACTTATCAATAATATATTTAGTAGTACGTAGTTCATTAAACAGTTTAAAATATTTTTTCTTCCCTAGGTATGCAATTTTTTTTCTCAAATTTGGATTTTTTTTATAAAATTTTATTTTTTTGGATAAATCGTTTATATTATCGTAAAGAACAATTTCATTTTTATTAAAAAAATCATCAATTTGAGTTTTTTTATCGATAAATGTTAATAATCCATTTCCCATCAATGAAGCTATTCTGTTACTTGAATAATATTTTGTAGGCAATCCCCTGCTCAGGTTTAACCCCATTTTTGAATTTACTAATGACTGATAAAATTGATTTCCCCAAATGGGTTCTTTATTCTTAAAACCGTAAAAATCACAATTTATATCATCTAGTTTTTTTATTAACCTATCTAAAAAGTTAATTCTTTCATCTGTCTTCCCTTTTTTTAAAGTTGCCCTATTAACACCGTGGCTCATTGCGTAGAATAAATCCATTTTTGGATTTAATTTAAAAACATCATAACATTCAATATTCTTATCGACTGGTACAAAGAAAAAGTGGAGGTTTTTAATCTTTATTTTTTGGTTAGTAATTATACTTGGATGGGTTGTTATAAAATTATGATCTACTATATCGCTATACAAAGATATATTTTGAATATTATTTTTAGAATAATCTAAACTAGGCATTACAGGATCTTCATTCCATTGAGATATAACGATATTTCTATTTGCTAACTTTATATCTTTCAAAGTTTCCGTATTTATATTTTTAGTATGTCCAAAAATAAATAAATCTGGATTATAATTTTTTATTGTTTCAATTAAATATTCTTGAAACTTAGAATTAATATTTTGAAATGATAAACTTCTATTTTGTTTAATAAAATCCCGATCACTAATCTCTAAAACATCATGACCATTTCTAATAAAACCATTTGTAAATTTCTTACCGATAGAAATATTATATAGTCTGTGGTTTAATTTTTGACCTGCATTATAAATATTAACAATTCTTAATTTATTTCTAATGAAATTTAAATTAAAATTATGTATTAATTTCTCTCTGATATCATCTATAAATCTAGAGTTATTTTCAGTGATATGTTTAACATTATTGTATCCACCTATTTGAATATTACGTCGTACTTTATTGTTTAATATTAATTTTTTTATTTCGATATATAGGTCGTTCGATGAAAGTTTTTTTAATATTATACAATGATCTGTAGTTTCTGGTAAGCCACCTTTATTAGAAATTATTGTTGCACATGCTCTTGACGATGACTCTAAGGCGGTTCTTCCAAAAGGCTCTTCCCATCTTGAGGGCACTACTGCAATTTCTGATTTATTTAAAAAATTTAAAACGTTTTTATGTTTTAAAAAACCAACCTCAGTGTGTCTGATATGATTAATATGTGGTCTTTTACGACTTTCATCTCCTATAGAATAAGCTTTCCAATCTTTAAATTCATCTAAAATTCTAATAATGGCATCTCTATAAATATCATACCCTTTTGATTCATTTAACTTACCAACAAAAATAATATTTCTATTTTTTTTTAATAATTTTTTTTCTTTATGGATACTTGGATAAACAACTTCTGTTTTATCGATTAGTTTCTTATCGATACCATTGAAAAATCTATTTTGTACCCACTTACTAACAAAGATTATTTTATCAACATTATTAATTAATGAAATTCTTTCAGATATAGATTTTGATCCTTTCATGTTCATTGGATCATTATGAAAATAAAGTATAAACTTTTTATTAATTTTACTTTTAAGATAATTAAAAACTAGCGGTCTATTATGAATTTCAATTATATCAAAATCATATTTGTTGCTTATTCTAATAAAATTATCGCAATATTCATTGGTAGTACTTGAAAATTTTGAGTTCTTTTTATTTAAATCTACATTAATATAATTTTTGGTGAGATAATCTTTTGTATCAGTATTTCCAAATATAAAATTATTCTTTTTATATTTAGAGTATTTAAAAAAATCATTTACCCAAATGGCAGCTGCTTGTGCTTTACTGACCGTATAATTTTCTTTGTATGGTAATATAGTTGCAATTCTAGTTTCTTTTATCATTATGTTTATTTAATATAGATGATCTTTTCTTTCTATCATTTTTAAGTTTATATTCATAAGACATTGCTTCTTCTTTTTTTTTAAATCTTTTTTTATAAATAAGTTCCCAATGATAGCCTTTTGTAGATTTTGCTCCTTTGTTATTATTATGTTTATTTAATCTTAAGTTGATATCTTTTGTATAGCCCACGTATGTCTTATTTCTA
Source organism: uncultured Pelagibacteraceae bacterium (assembly GCA_902573705.1). Classification (GTDB taxonomy): domain Bacteria; phylum Pseudomonadota; class Alphaproteobacteria; order Pelagibacterales; family Pelagibacteraceae; genus Pelagibacter. The sequence continues at coordinate 5,782 of CACGKR010000005.1, read as the reverse complement.
AAATTATTTAATGTTTTGATCATGTAGACAAAATAAGGCATTCTTATGTAAAATGGCGGTCCCTAGGGGAATCGAACCCCTCTTTCGAGGATGAAAACCACGTGTCCTAACCGATAGACGAAGGGACCATTTTGAGGTCTTTTATTTGAAAAGTCTTTAATTATCAAGTCTATAATAAATCACAATATTAAATCTTTAATAACCAATTGGAGAGTTTTTTTATTATTCCAAAAATTTTCATTAATATAACCTATAACATTAAAATAATTTTTATAATTTATTAGATGTTTTCCTATCTGTGTATTTAAAGAATCAAAGGAAATTGATTTAATAGTAATACCAATTTTAGATTTTAGAATACATGAAATATGTTTGTTATCTAATATTTGATGTTTAATCACTTTTATTTGTTTAAAAAGGAATATTGGATTCGGATTTTCTGTACCGAATGGTGACAATTTTATAATATCATCGTAAAATTTTCTGTTTAAACTAAGCGACGAAAGTTCAGTTTCATAATTATTTATCCATTTATTTTTAATTTTTTTTTTTAAGTAATCCTGGTTTATGAATTTTTTGAAATCAACAAAATTTTCCTTTTTTAAGGAAAATCCAGCTGCCATATTGTGTCCACCACCATTAATAATTATATTTCTATTTAACAAATTTTTTATCGCTTTACCGATATTATAATCAAAAATAGATCTAGCAGAGCCTTTAAGTATATTTTTTGATTTAGTTATAACAATGGAAGGTTTATCAAAATAATCTTTTAGTTTAGACGCTATGATTCCAATTAAACCCTCATTTAAGGTAGGATTAAAATATATTATTATATTTTCATTTTCTTTTTTTAACTTTTCAAAATCAATATTTTTTATAATTGCTGACTCTATTTTTTTTCTTTTTTCATTAAGCATAATTAGTTTAGTTGTGATTTTGTTTATTGAAATTTTATTATCCGAAGTTAATAATTCTGTAGCATAAGATGATTTACTAAGTCTACCACCTACATTTAATATAGGCCCAATAAGATATCCCAAGTCATTAATATTTAATCTATTTGTTCTATTACTTAGTCTATATATTTCATTTAAGACGCAATTGTCTTTAAAATTAAATTCTTTAAGTGCTGTTATCGACAATAATCTATTCAATTTTCTCAATGGCATAACATCACATACAGTGGCTAGTAATACATAGATTAGATATTGTCTAAAATTAATTTTATGTCTTAATCTTTTAATTAACAAATCTATAAAAAAATATACAAGTGTCGATGCACATAAATAATCATAATCTGAATATCCATTATATTTTTTTGGGTTTATAATTATATTAGATTTAGGAAAAGGCTTGTAAATTTCATGATGATCAATAATTAAAGAATTAATTTTATTTTTGTTTAGAAAGTTGACAGCCTCAACACTTGTAGAGCCACAGTCTACCATAATCACTAGTTTAGGTTTTTTTAAAATTAATTTTTGAAAGAGTCTTTTACTAGCTCCATAACCATCTTTAATTCTATCTGGTATATAATAGAAATATGGATGTTTAATACTTTCTAAAAGTCTAACTAACAAAGCGGTAGATACCGATCCGTCGACATCATAATCACCTATTATACATATCTTTTCTTTTTTTTTTATTGAATTTATTGTTAATTCAACGGCACGAATAAAATCGTTGTTATATTGAAAAATATTTGTAAATTTTAAATTATTTTCGATTAAATAAATTTCATTTTCATCAAAATTTCTTGAAATTATTAACCTTGATAAAGTTTTAGAGAAGTTATTTTCTGTTTGTACTTTTTCAACTAATCTATTATTAATTTTTTTTTCTTCCCATCTTTTTCCAGAAACTGAAATCATTGTTTATCATTAAACTTATTTTGATGTAATTTTTCTTTTTTCAATATTTGTATAATTTTTATTTGAAGTTTTATATGTAGTAAGAGTTTGTGTGTCGTAAGTAAATTCATCTAATTTAACAATACCTTTCATAGACATCGTATCTGTAATAGCAGTAGCACTAAATATAGCATCCCCTTTGACTATTTCATTTAAATTATATTTTTTTGTCAAATCTGATATACCCATATTTTTTGCATCTTTAATATCATTTTCATTATCAAAGATAAATCTACCTTGAAAATTACAATTGTAGGCATCTAATGCAACTGCTGCTAAAACTCCTTCTGGACCACCACCAATGCCTAAAAATATGTCAACACCATAGGAAGGATTTGTCACCATAAGTGCTCCAGCAACATCACCATCAGTTATTAACTTTATTTTAACTTTTAATTCTTTTAATTCGTCAATAATTTGTTTGTGTCTGGGGCGATCTAATATACAAGCAGTTAAATTTTCAGGTTTTGTATTTTTGAAATCCGCTAAATTTTCTAAATTTTTTTTAATTGAATAATCAAGATCAATTAATCCTTCTCCGACTGTATTCGTCGCAATCTTATTCATATATGTTTCTGGGGCTTTAAAAAGATTGTTTTTTTCAGCAATAGCAATAACAGAAAGTGCACCAGGATAATTATTAGCCACAAAATTTGTACCTTCTACGGGATCAACTGCTATATCAAAACTTGGTCCATTTTTATTCCCAAGAATTTCACCTGTATATAACATTGGTGCCTCATCCAATGAACCTTCTCCTATAACTATTTCACCAGTCATATCAATTTTATTTAACTCAGACCTCATATTGTCCACTGCAGCTTTATCTGCTGCAATTTTATTTTTTTTTCCTAAAAAAAAGGATGAGGCTATTGCTGCTTTGGATGTTACATTTATAAATTGATCTATATATTTTTTGTCTATTGTCATTCAGCACTTAATTCCATTTCAATATTTCTATTCAATTTTGCTTCAAATTCCCTTAATCTTTTCCATACAGAAATAAGTTCTACAATTGTAGACCAACTTTTTACTAAATATTGTAATGACCCCTCCACTCTTCCAAAGGCTCTTGTTATCTGTTGAACAAATCCAAGTGTTATGGCACCAGTCACTATTGTTGGAGCTAAAGCTAAATAAGGCACTATTACCATTCCTTGGAAATAACTCCATTTAACTGTATTAAAATATAAGTAATGAAAGTATGATTTGTAATGTATTCCTCTTACCCTGTTGTATAATTGACCAATTGTTGGAGGAGCAGCTCTAATAGGATCATCTTCGCCATGGACTAATTCTTTTCTATAACCTGCTTCCTCTTTTTGAATATCATATTCAATGCCTGGAAGCTTAATCCCAACAGCTGCTAGAAGCAGAGTCCCGCCTAAAGCTGAAATGATAGCTACCCAAACTAATGCATGATCCACTTCTCCAATCCATGGAAGAACATCAATTTGTTTTGATAAGCCCCAAAGAATAGGAGTAAATGCAATAAGAGTCATTATACTATCAAGTAATCCAGTACCCAGACCTTCCATTATTCTTGCAAATTTTAATGTATCTTCTTGAACTCTCTGAGACGCGCCCTCAGTTAATCTGGCTTTTAACCATTGTTCATGATAATAATTCGCCATAGATGTACGCCATCGAAAAACCCAATGACTAGTAAAAAATCCAGTGAAAACCGCAATTAAAATCCAAAGGGCTGCAATTTTAGCAAAAGTAAAAAGATAACCTATAAATTCTTCCTCAGAAACCGAATTAGGTGTTGTTAAAGCTTTTTGGAGAGTATCATAGAAATCACCAAACCATTCGTTGATTTTCACATCAAGCTGAACTTGATACCAAGTAGAAACAAGAATAAAAATTGATCCTAATATGCTCCATAAAAACCATTCTCTTTGAGTAAAAAATTTAAACATCTAATTATTTTAAAAAATTATCTGAGTAAGATTTTATAACAATCTTTCTTTTTTTTGGTTCAATAATTTCGTAATTAATCTTTTTTTTTCTTTGCATAATTAATTGCAAGTTCTTTTGATGAAAATTCTAATTTTAACTCTGAAAATGTATCTGAAGAACTTTCCCATCCCATAAGAGGGTTTCTAGTGGGGTCTTTTGTTACAAATTCTAATATCCATTTGTCAGTTTTTCCATATCCTGATTGCATTGGACTTTTGTTAGGTATGTATATTTTAGCTTTTCTCATAATAAGATGGTCGGAGTGGCAGGATTTGAACCTGCGACCCTCTGGTCCCAAACCAGATGCGCTACCAGGCTGCGCTACACTCCGAATGAAGTACTAATACAGTACTTATATATTTTTTCAATGTATAAAGATGTGTAAAACAAAGGATTTTTAACTAGAATCTGATATATAGACATTATGATAATTACTTGTCCATGTGGTGAAAAAAAATTTGAAATTGCGGATAATTTAATTCCAGACAAAGGCAGATTACTAAAATGTGGGTCATGTGACAAAACGTGGTTTTACAAGAAAGAAACTAAATTACATGACACTATTTCAACTGAAATAACAGAACAAAAAACTCCAACAAAAGATAAAAATTTAGATCTAGAAGATAAGAATATTAATCAATTAAAACAAAATTTATCAAATTATAAAAAAACTCAATTAGTTAAGTATAAGCCAAGTTCAAGTTTTACAATTGGAAAATTTTTAAATTACACAATTGTCTCAGTGATAACTTTTGTGGCTATAATAATTATTTTAGACACTTTTAGATCTCCTTTGAGCTCTGTTTTTCCAAATTTAGAGTTAATATTATATAATTTATTTGAGACCTTGAGAGATTTAATTCTTTTTGTTAAAGATCTAAGTTAAAATGATTAATTATTTATCTAAACCGTTTATTTGGTTTTTTAAACTGGAAGCTGCTAGTGGATTAGTTCTATTATTTGCAGCCATTATTGCATTAATAATAAGCAATTCTGATTTATCTGAATTGTATTTTTCTACTCTAAATGAATATTTATTTATTGGGATAAATAATTTTGGTTTAAAACTTTCAGTTCTACATTGGATAAATGATGCTTTGATGGCTATATTCTTTTTTTTTGTTACTTTAGAAATTAAACGAGAATTTTTACAAGGTGAGCTGTCTAATATCAAACAAGCTTTACTACCGATAATTGCAGCTGTAGGAGGTATGCTAGTACCTGCTCTATTTTATGTTTTTATTAATTTAGGCGATAGTGAAACTTTGAATGGATGGGCAATACCCTCTGCAACTGATATTGCTTTCTCGTTAGGTGTATTATCTTTGTTAGGTAAACGAGTGCCATTATCTTTAAAAGTATTTTTAACTGCACTAGCAATAATTGATGATTTAGGAGCTATAGTGATAATTGCAATATTTTATTCTGGGGATTTGAGTATCAAATATTTAAGTCTAATGTTATTAGCTTTTTTAATTTTATTAGTTATTAATAAATTTAATGTAAAGAAATTTTTACCTTATCTGGTAATTGGTATTTTCCTTTGGGATTTTACACATAATTCAGGTATACACGCAACAATTGCTGGTGTTCTTTTGGCAATGACTATTCCTCATAGAAAAAAAGAAAAAGATTTTTCTCTTTTAATAAAAGTCGAACACGCAATAAGCCCATACGTTGCATTTGGAATAATGCCTTTATTCGCTTTCGCTAACGCTGGAGTTTCTTTAGATGGATTATCGTTTGGTTCATTGCTTGATAAAGTACCATTAGGAATTGTATTAGGATTATTTTTAGGTAAGCAATTAGGTGTATTTGTTTTTTCATATGTTTCAATAAAAACAAAAATTGCGCAAATGCCAAATAATTCAAATTGGTATAATTTTTATGGTGTTGGCGTTTTAACT